>JAOUEG010000157.1 GCA_029858845.1 Chloroflexota bacterium
GTTGGCCATGACGTGCGACCTGATCGTCGCCGGGGACGACGCGAAGTTCGGGCAGCCGGAGATCAGGATCGGGGTGATGCCCGGCGCCGGCGGAACCCAGCGGCTGACCCGGGCGATCGGGACGGCACGGGCGATGGAGATGATCCTGACGGGCGCGATGATGGATGCCCAGGAGGCGAAGGTCGCGGGCCTCGTCAGTCGCGTCGTCGCCGCGGACGAGACCGTGGCGTCCGCGCTCGCCATGGCCGATGCGATCGCCGCGATGCCGCCACTCGCCGTTCGAGCCGCGAAGCGGGCCGTGCTGGCCGCTGCCGAGCTGCCACTGGCTGCCGGCCTTCGGGCGGAGCGAGAGGCCTTCTTCGACCTGTTCGCGACCGACGACCAGCGGGAGGGAATGCGTGCTTTCATGGAGAAGCGACCGGCGACCTGGACGGGCCGCTGACGCGACGAGGAGGAACGACCGCCATGGAGCGTGACCCTAGTGACGGCGGGAGCGACGTCGGCCGCGATCCCCGGCGTGACCTCGGCGACGAGCCGCCGGCCCTGATCCGGGACGCCGCCCCGGATGTCCTTGCTCCCATCGATGCGTCGTCGCCGGTGAGCGGCCACCATCCGGCCCCGCCGTCCGCCTCGTCCGCCGTCGATGCCCCGGAACACGACTGGGGCCTCGCAGAATCGGTCGTCCAGCCGGCATTCCGACCGGTGGGAACCCAGGGGCTTGCGCTCGATTCCATCAAGCGGGAGACGCTGCTGGCGCAGGCCTCGAAGAGCCATGCCCAGCCGATCGTGGATGCCGGCCCGGCCGGTCTGCCGGTCGTCTACGTCATCCCGGCGACCGGCTTCGACATCGTGGTCAACGGCGATCACGTCCTGTCGTGGGGCATCGAGCCGCGCGAGCTCCAGGATGCCGCCATGCGCAACCTCGCTGCCTGGTCGGCGACGGCTCCGTGGACGGACGAGACATCCGGCGACCGCCGGCTGATCAGCTCGGATACGGGCGACGGCCTGGATGCCGTCCGGATCCTGCTCCCCGAGACAGCAGCCTATCTGCGAGCGGCGTTCGGGCCTGGTCGCATCGTGGTCGGGATCCCGGAGCGCCACCTGCTCACGGCCGCGCTGCTGCGGCCCGGGGACGACGAGTTCGCGGCGATGTTCAGCGAGTTCATCGTCGAGCACTCGGGCGGTGCGGACGAGCCGATCGATCGCCGCGTGTTCGAGCTCGCGGACGGCCGCCTGGTCGAGTTCGCCTAGATGGTCGACGGACTGCGCGTCGAGGTCGACGGCGCGGTCGCGACCCTGACCCTGGACCGGCCGGAGGCGCTCAACGCCCTGACCGTCCCGGTCAAGGTGGCCCTGCGCGAGACCCTCGAGGGGATCGCCGCGGACCGGAGCGTGCGCGTCGTGATCCTGACCGGCGCGGGCCGGGCGTTCTGCGCGGGCCAGGACCTGGCCGAGCGGGAGGGACCCGACGCCGCGCCGCTCGAGACCGAGTTGCGGGAGCGCTTCAACCCGATCATCCGAGCCGTGCGCTCGATGGGCCAGCCGGTGATCGCCGCGGTGAACGGGGTCGCCGCCGGGGCGGGTGCGTCTCTGGCGTTCGCCTGCGACCTCCGCGTCGCTGCCGCCGAGGCCCGGTTCGTGCTGGCGTTCGGCCGCATCGGCCTGATCCCGGACTCCGGAGCGACCTGGTTCCTGCCCCGGCTGATCGGGGCATCGCGGGCCGCGGAGCTGGCGCTCGTCGGCGATCCCGTAGCCGCGGACGAGGCGTTGCGGATCGGCCTGGTCCATCGGGTCGTGCCCGGCGATGCCCTCGGGTCCGAGGCCCGCGCCCTTGCCGACCGGCTTGCCGCCTCGGCTCCGGTGGCGCTGGCGATGACCAAGGCGGCGCTGGAGCATGCCTGGGAGATGGACCTCGAGGCCTCCCTGTCCGAGGAGGCGCGGCTCCAGGGTGTCGCCGGACGATCGGCCGATCATGCGGAGGGTCTGACCGCCTTCCGCGAGAAACGCCCCCCGCGGTTCACCGGGGAATAGCGGCTCGAGTGGAGTGGCGCCCGGGCGGGGCCCGCCGGACCGTCACTGAGGGGCACGGCTCGCCGAACCCCGATCCCTAGGTCGGGAGCTACCAGAGCTGGCGCGGTCCCCGCCACGGACGGTCGTCGCGGATGCCGAAGAGCAGGCGGCTTCTCGCGTCCATGCTGGCCGCCATCGTCTCGCCGAGATCGAGCGATCGGATGGCCTCGGTGGAGCAGTGGCGGGTCAGGAGCCTGCGCGCCAGGTCCGGTTGTCCGGCGGACAGCAGCGTCTCGGCCATCCTCGCGACGTCGTCCAGGGCAGCGGCCTGCTCCCCTTCGAACATCTCCCAGACCGGGCTGACCTCCGGCAGGAACGCCTCATGATGCTCAGCCAGAAGGTAGAGCAGTCGCTTGAATACGGCGACCGCCGAGCGAGTGGCCTCGATGCGCTGGGGCACGGCCGATGCGCGGTCGGCGGGGTCGGAATCGTCGACGAAAGCGGCAGCCTCGCCCTCGCCGAGGTAGCGGTGTCTCCGGAACTCCGGCGGGATGGCCTGCACGCCGAGGAAGAACGGCGTGAACGGCGCGGCGATCGGGCCCACGGGAGCGTGCCAGAGCACCCGCAGGTCCGGAGCGCCGGCTGCTCGGAGCGGCACGATCTGGCCGTAGCCGGCCGTATCGCCGGTCAGCCGCTCGGACCGAAGCGCCCAGATCACGTCGCGGAGCGTGATCCCCCGATCTGCGCGGGCACGCCGGGTGAGCTCGTCCTCGATCCAGGCCACGCCGGGCCAGCGGCCCTTCCCATCGCCGTAGATCGCGTTGACATCGAACGGGGTCCCCCGATCCGGCCTCCACCAGCCCCGATCGACGGCGAACGAGACCAGGTTCTCGGATCCCATGTAGTCGGGGTCAGCGGCCAGGTCCGTGGGCACGACGCCGATGTAGCCCGGCCGGCTCACGCGCACGGTGTCCGACGGAAGGCGCTCCGCCACCCACAGTCCCTGGCCCCCGGCGAACTGGATCACGACCCAGCCCTCGGTGTCGTCGGCGATCAGGTGGGAGTTGCCGCCGTAGGTCGTCTCGCCGTGCGTCGCGATCAGGCTGCCGATGAGCGCGACACCTTCGCGCGCCGTCCGCGCGCGCTCCAGCACCATCCGCGCGAGATCACTGTAGGTGGGTCCGGTCTGGCGGGCGGGCGTCAGCGACAGAAGGCGCGGTCCGCTCGGCGACCACACGTCGCGCACCGCCACGCCGTATTCGTTGAGCCCGCCATTGGTGAGCGGAGCGGGCAGCCCGAGGTAGCCGGAGTAGCTCACCCGCAGGTGGCGAGCCGTTTCCGCGACCTGCGGGATGATCGTCCGGATCCCGGGCATGGCGGCGTCAGCCGTGGCACCGATCTCGATCGTCGCCCCGGGCTCGTGCCGTCGCCGCGGGACCAGTTCGAGCCAGTGACCGGACGGCTCGTCCCCATAACCGGCGAGGTAGCCGTGACCATCCCCGGCCAGATCCCGTCCGACGTAGATCGCGTAGCTCACGCTTCCTCCCTTTGGCTCGGGTCCGTGTCCCAACCCGGAGCATAGAACGGAGGCACGCGCCGGTCAGGGGGCAGTCATCGGGCCGGATCGGTCTCCGTCGCGTGCTCGATGACCCTCGGGAGGACGGCCGGATGCTGTCGACGCAACCAGAACGCATGACGAGGCGCGCCGACGACCCCGGGCCGGGCGCTGACGGGCGCGGTCGATCGACGTCGACGGTCGCCCCCTTGTCGTCCCCGGGTCGCGGGAGTAGGCTCTGGCCCTAACAAACGTTCGGTCGTCGTTCGACGAGCGGCCGCACTGCCCGTGTGCCCTCGGTGGAGATTCCCTTCCGTGGTGGAGACCCCGCGCCGACGTGAGATCGAGGATGTCGCCAGTGTGCTCTTCCGGGAGCATGGCTACTCCGGCACGAGCGTGCGGGACATCGCGCGGGCGCTGGATATCCGGGGCGCCAGCCTGTACGCACACGTCGCGTCCAAGCAGGACGTCCTGTGGTCGATCATCGATCGCATGGCATCGCGGTTCGAGATCGCGGCCGCGGATGCGCTCGCGGCCGCCAGTACCCCCGGGGCCGGCCCAGGCGAACGGCTGATGGCGTTGGTGCGAGCCCATGTCGGCGTGGTCGCGGACGATGTCGGCCGGGCCACGGTGTTCGTGCACGAGTGGCGCTCCGTCACGGGAGAGCGGCACGACCAGATCGTCGAACGTCGCGACCGCTACGAGGAGCGATTCCGGGCCGTGATCGCGGAGGGAGTCGCGACCGGAACGTTCGCGCCGATCGACCCGGAGGTGGCGGCGGCGTTCACCCTTACCGCGCTCAACGGGATCGTCGCCTGGTACCAGCCTGCCGGCAGGATCGGGCCCACGGACCTGGCGGATCTGTACGCGGACCTGGCCCTGCATGCCGTCCTCGCGACCGATGGTCGGCGTGAGGTGCCCGCTGGTTGGCGTGAGGTGCCCGCGTGACGGGCGGGCCCGTGACCGAGCAGCCTTCCGAGGATGCCGTGCTGGCCCGGTTCGAGGCGTTCGTTGCCGAGGGCGGCAAGGTCGAGGCCGGCGACGACATGCCGGATGCCTATCGGTCGGCCGTCCTGCGGTTCGTCGAGATGCACGCCAACAGCGAGTTGATGGGCGTCCTCCCGGAGCGAGATTGGCTGATGCGCGCGCCGACCCTGCGGCGCAAGCTCGCCCTGACCGCGAAGATCCAGGACGAGGTGGGTCACGCCCAGTTGCTCTACCGGGTCGCCGAGGACCTCGGCAAGTCACGGGAGGCGATGGTCGACGACCTCCTGGCCGGTCGGACCAAGTTCCACAACGTGTTCCACTACCCGACGCGCTCATGGGCGGACGTCGGCATCATCGCCTGGCTGGTGGACGCGGCCGCGATCGTCGCCCAGCAGGCCCTGCGCGACAGCAGC
>JAOUEG010000158.1 GCA_029858845.1 Chloroflexota bacterium
ACTGGGACTCGTCGAGCCGGAGGATGGCAAGGGCCCCACATAACCGCTCGACTGAGCGCCACGGACCGACGAACGGCGTGGGCGGATGCCCACGCCGTCATCGTGCCTTCCCTCCGTCAGTAGTTGGGGTCGTCGCTGCTCTTGGTGAAGGTGTTGTCCATGATCAAGGTCACAAATGGATCCTCCGCCTCGATCTCTGTCCGATCGGAACAGACCTGCTCGACGCCTTCGGTGCCGCAGCCTTCGATGAGCTTGATCGTGAGCTGGTCGCCATCTAGTGCCCAGGCATAGACGGAGTAGCCTGCGCGATCGGTAAGGATCAACTCCGCTCCGTCGATGACGAAGGTTCCGCCGGAGCCCTCCGGAACTCCACCTTCAAGAATGAGCTCACCGTCGAGGACCTTTCCTTCCCACCACTCGTGGTTGTCGAAGCCGATCCGGACTACCACCTCGTCGGCCGCGTCCACATAGTTGGCGTAATTCTCGATGATCAGCTTGGCTCCTTCTTCGTCGAGTACGACGTCCCAGGTTCCGTTGAGGATGCCGTTGGCATAGGTCGACGGGTCGGGGGCTGGCATCGGCGGTGGTGGCGAGGTGGGTCGTGTGCTGGCGGAGAGCTTGGCGACTTGGTCGTCCGTCAGCACCGACTGGTAGATGGCGACGGAGTCGATGGCGCCGGGCCAGAAGTTGCCTGGCCCTCCGTCGAACTGTCCTCTTCCGATCGTCAGCGGGCCTTTGGCACTGAAAAGTCCTTCGGTGGCCGCCTCTCCGACACGTTTGCCGTCCACATAGAGACGGATGAGGCCAGCGTCACTGTCGTAGACGCCGGCAACGTGCGTCCAGCGGTTCCCGGCGACGACCGGATCGGTTTGGACCGCCACCGCGTTGTCGAAACCGGTGGTGTCGGCCGTCTTGGTGGCAAAAAACCACTCGCTGTCATAGCCGATGCCGAGCGCAGCTGCATAGCTGTCATCGCCCAGCACACCGAGCACTGCCGAGAATCCGTTGAGCTTGGCGTAGTTGGCCCATGCCGAGAGCGTGAAGGATTCGGTGGTGTGCACCAGCCCCTCGGCAGCGATCCCGTGGCCCGTGTAGCCGTCGAACGCGACCGAATCGGCGCTCGACTCGTAGGCCCCGACGAACTCGACGTCCATACCCCCGGCACTCGCCTTGCCGTCGCCGTCGAACGCCCAGGCGAAGTCCGGCGCGGGGATCTCGGCCTCGGCGACCGAACCGGTGGCGGCGGGCGAACCGGTAGCGGGCGGGGTCCCCAGTGGCGGGGGGTCCCCGCTGGCGGTCGCGGATCCACAGGCCGCCACGATGACTATGAACATCGTCAGCAAGGCCGCCCTGTTCCTGTCTGTGCGTCTCATCTCATGCCTCCCGATGGCGTCCTCTGGGCGTTGCGGGAGGCCTTCGTGGCTTCCCGCTTCGCTGCGACTATCCGACGGGCGGTATCCGGGCGGTATCCCGGCGGTCGTTCGCCGGTATCCACTCCGTTGACAGTGCGAGGAGCGGCTCTGATACTCGCGCGACGTGGGAATCTCAGTGCTTGGACCCGTTCTGGTCGACGATGGCCAGGTGCTCGAGCCGAGAGATCGGATGGCCCTCGATGTGCTCGCCATCAGGCGCAACCGCGTCGTGTCCCCGGACGAGCTGGCAGATGCCATCTGGGGTGATGCGCCGCCCGCGTCCTGGTCGAAGCAGGTCCAGATCTGTGTGTCGCGCCTCCGAAGGGTCCTTGGCGCAACGACCATCGAGACGGCCCCTGGCGGATATCGGCTGCACATCGACGAGTCGGAGCTGGACGCGGGACGCTTCGAGGAGCAGATCGCTCGTGGCCGCGGCTTCGCTGCCACCGGCGAACCGGATCGAGCCGCTGCGTCCTATGCCAGGGCTCTAGCCCTGTGGCGCGGGCACCCGTACGCGGACCTCGACGGGTGGGACCCGGGACGGATCGAAGCGGATCGGCTGCTCGAGTTCCGTCTGTCCGCCCAGGAAGAGTGGATGGAGGCTCGCCTGGCAGCCGGCGACCATCGGGCGGTGTCCGTCGAGGCGGGAACCCTCGTCGCCGAGGAGCCGCTTCGCGAGAAGCGATGGCACGTGCTCGCTCTGGCCCAGTACCGCAGCGGACGCCAGGCGGACGCGCTCCGCTCCTTGGCCAGGGCCCGGACAATCCTCAGGGAAGAATTGGGTATCGACCCAGGCCCCGAGCTGATGGCGCTCCAGATCGCCATCCTCCAGCAGGACGTGGCCCTCGCCGCGATCCCGGAACCGGCGCCGCTCAACCCCGAGTGCCCGTACCGGGGATTGGCCGCATACGACGTCGACGACGATGCGTCCTTCTTCGGTCGCGCCACGGAGGTGGTGCACTGCCTCGAGCGTCTCCGGGCGACCCCGCTGCTGGTCCTCGCCGGCCCGTCGGGATCGGGCAAATCCTCGCTGGCGCGGGCCGGCCTTGCCGCTGCACTTCGAGACGCGGGACGGCCGGTCGCCGTGTTCGTCCCGGGCACGGAGCCGGACGACGCCATGACGAGCGCCATCGCCTCCGCCGTCTCCGCCCCGGCGTTGGTGGTCGACCAGTTCGAGGAGCTCTTTGCGCTCGGAGTCCCTGAGCAGGAGGTGGCGGCTTTCTGTGACCGCCTGGCGGGCTATGCGAGCGACGACTCCCCGGCGATCGTGGTGATCCGCAGTGACTACCTGGGCGGACTGTCGGTCTCGCGGCGGTTGAGCAGGCTCGCCGAGCAGGGACTCCATCTCGTGGCCCCTCTGTCGGGAGCCGCATTGCGCGAGGCGATCGAGCAGCCGGCAGCGAACGCCGGTGTCCGTCTCGAACATGGCCTGGTCGACCTCCTGGAGCGGGACACCGAAGGCGAACCTGGATCCCTGCCGATGCTCTCCCACGCCCTCGCCGAGACCTGGCGGCGCCGGGACGGGCTCGTTCTCACCGTCGAGGGTTACCGGGCCAGTGGTGGGATCCGCGGCGCCGTCGCCCACTCGGCCGATCGGTTGTACGACAGCCTCCAGTCGGAGCAACGCGGGGTGCTTCGATCGCTGCTCCTGAGGATGGTGACGCCGTCCCTGGATGGGCCTCCGGTGCGCTGCCGGGTACCGGCCCGCAGCGTGCTCGGAGACCCGGACCGTGACCGGGTGGTCGGCCTCCTGGTGCGATCGCGCCTGGTGACGGTGGAGGAGGACTCGTACGAGCTTGCGCACGAGGCACTGGCGCGAGCCTGGCCGCGCCTCCAGGCATGGATGGAGGATGACGCCGAGGGTCAGCGCACCATGCGCCACCTGGTTGCCCGCGCTGACGACTGGGACACATCCGGTCGCCCCGACAGTGAACTGTATCGAGGCGGTCGCCTCGAGTCCGTCATCGAGTGGCGGGATCACGCCCACCCTGACCTCACCAGCGTCGAGATCGCGTTCCTCGACGCCTCCGCCGCCCTGAGGGCGTCCGACATCGCGGCCGTCGTCGAGCGCGCCCGGGCCCAATCGCGGCAGAACCGGAACCTTCGCCTGATGTTGGTCGGTACCGCTGTGTTTCTGGTCGCGGCCGTGCTTGCCGGGGCGTTGGCGATCACGGGCCGCGAGGACGCGCGCCTCGAGGCGCTCGTCAATCGGTCCCTGTCCCTGCGCGCGACCGACCGCGGCGTCGCCGCCCTGCTCGCTGTCGAAGCTCATCGGCGCAGCGCCGACGCCAGGACGTGGTCCGCCCTCTTGGGTACCTTCACCGGCGCCCCGGGCTTCATGGGATACCAGTACGTCCCTGACGCCGACGGACTGTCGGGAGCCCTCATCCCCGGCACCTCGAAGGCGGTCGTGGCGATCAACGGAGAGGGTCTCCGGCTGATCGACCGACCGACGGGGGAGGTCTCGGCGCCGTTCAACAGCGCCGAGACCGAAGCTTCCTGGGGCACCGGGGAAGCTTCCTGGGGCACGGGGCTTGCCGTCAGCGACGATGGCCGCTACCTGGCCCACTACGGGGCCCAGGACGGTTCGGACGCGTGCTGGAGTCTCGACTCGCTCCGCGCGACCGACGACGAAGGTTGTGCCCTGCTCCAGGTGTTCGAACTCGACAGCGGGCGCCAGATCATGGCCGTGGTGCCACCGTTCGGACTAGGCAAGGTAGCGATCGGTCCCGACGGATCCCACGTCGCGGTGACCGGGGGGTTCGATGGCGATCTCGCCATCTACCGGACGTCTGACGCCGAACGGGTCGGAGTCGTCGAGGGCGTGAGTCGTCCTGCCGCGGCGGAGGACGTTTTCGACGTGGCGGGGGTCGCGTTCGGATCAGACGGCAGGCTCTTCGTGGGTTCGATGGCGGGCCCGGTCCGTGTGGTCAGCGTGGCCACCGGGGAAGTGCTGGAGACCTGGGACGCTCCACCATTCTCCTCCAGCCGCCGGCTGGAAGTCACCGATGCCGGACGGGTGGTCGGGGCCGGGAGGCAGGGCATCGTGGCCTTCGATAGCGCCGGGGTCCAGCTGTGGATGGCCGACCTCCAGGATGGCCGTCATCCCGAGCCCTGCCCCTGGTTCGCGGTCAACGGGACACGGGACACGCTCTACTGCGGGAACTTCTATGGCGTCATCGAGGAGCGCTCGCTGCTGACCGGCGCGCCCACCGGCGTCAGGCTCGATCCCCAGCAGGGGAGCGTCGGGACGATGGAGGTGACGGCTGATGGCGACGAGCTGGTCGTGTTCGGGGGCGGGTCGCCCACCATCTCGGCCTGGCGGTTCGACGGCGCCGGGCCGATCCAGCGCCTGGTCGCATCCGGCCATGTCGCGTACGACGGCTATAGCCTCGACGGGGAGTCGATGCTTGTCGCCAAGCGAGGTCCGACCCAGGCCAGCTGGGACGAGTTCACCGACTTCTCGGTGTGGGATCCGGAGACGGACGTTGTGCT
>JAOUEG010000159.1 GCA_029858845.1 Chloroflexota bacterium
GCGGCAGCTGGGAACTCGACATCGTCGGTGCGCGCTACCCGGCGACGGTGTCGCGCACGCCGCTCTACGACCCCAAGCGGGAGCGCATCAAGGCGTAGCAACCAACAGGGTCCAGATCAGCACCGAGCCTGCCGGAAGGATCTGCGGCAAGCTGTCCTCGAGCAGTCGCGGGCGCGGGCTCTACAGGTTTGGGACCCGACGGGTGTTGACTATTCGAGATGGGAGAAGTTGCCGATCTGCGGCCGACGTGGAACGCAGCCGATGAGGCGATCGTCGTGGAGCCTCACACGTTCGAGTCGTTCTTCGAGGAGCAGAAGGAACGCCTCCTCCGGACTCTGTCGGTCATCACCGGGAGCACGGCCGAGGCAGAAGACCTGGCCCAGGAGGCCTTCACAAAGTTGTTCGAGCGCTGGGACACGGTGGCGGCGATGGAGGACCCGGCCGGGTACCTGCATCGGACCGCCATGAACCTGTTCCGCAACCACTACCGCCGCACTCGGGTCGCCCTCGCTCGCACGGTCGGGATCGGGCCCGGGCAGGACGTGTTCAAGGCCGTGGAGGACCGGGACGCCGCCGCCCGGGCCCTGGGAACACTCACTCCGCGGCAGCGCGCCGCGCTGGTGCTGACCGAGGCGCTCGGCTACTCGGGCGAGGAGGCGGGGCAGCTCCTCGGCATCAAGGCGTCGACCGTGTGGGCGCTCACCCATCAGGCCCGGGCGGCCCTGCAAGGAACCGTGGAGGCGACCGATGCCTGACGACCGTTCGCTCGTGGAGCGCGAGATGCAGCGCCTCGAGCTGCAGCCGTTCACCCTGGAAGGGTTCCACCGTCGCCGCGAGCGCAAGCAGCGGAACCGCCGGATCCGCGCGGGCGTGCTCGCCCTGATCGTGACGGTCCTCGGGACCGGTGCGCTGCTCCGGGCCTTCCCGTCCGGGGTCGTGCCCGCCGACGATCCCCGCAGCCCGTTCCTGGGCAGCTGGGTCTCCACCGATGGTGTCGGGAGTACCCAGACGATGACGATCCGGGCGCGTGGGGACGATGTCGTCGAGATCGAGGTGCACGACGACTTCGCGGCGCGGTGCTCAGGCTTGGCATCGACGATGACGGGGAACGGTCGGATCGAGGACCGCACCGCACTCGTGATCCCCGCCCCGGTGTACGCGTGCGACGCCGGGAGCCAGGCTGAGAACGCGAACACTCCGCCGCTGGACGAGACCCTCCGTGATTGGACGCTGGTCCTCGACCCCGAAAGCGACACCCTCTCGGACCGCGTAGGCGGCGTGTGGGTGCGAGAAGGCACGGAGGCGCCGAGCCCCGCGCCGGCGGCATCGGGCCAGATGTGGCCACAGTCGACGCTCAACGAGGTCATGGAGGCACAGGAGCGCGCCGACGCTGGCGACCCCGACTACGCGTGGCAGATCGATCCGGGGCTGGCCTCCGACGACAACCTCTATCCCTGGGATTCCGCGATCGTCGAGCGGTTCCTTCGGGAGAAGCTCGGCTGGGAGGAGTGGGGCATCGGAATGTCGGGGGTGTTCGCCGGGGCGTCCGGAGGTCCCTACGACGAGGTCATGCTCATCCGTTGCGCGCCTGGCCGGACGAACCCCCTGTATTCGGAGATGCCCTCCGATGTCCGCGGATGCGCGCCGACGATCGACGACTTCCGGTACGAGACGGTGAGGATCGATGTGGAACAGCCGTGGGGCCGCGGCCCTTCGGGGATCTGGGTCGTGACGAGATGGGAGTTGCTGCAGCCCGTCGAGCCGCGCTCGGTCTACGACCACCTCTTCCCCCACGAGTCGTTGCAGCAGGTCGTGCAAGTCGCGCCGCCCTCCGACGCCGAGGCCACCGCGCTCCTGCGAGCGTTCCTCGGAGCGCGGGTGGATGGTGCGGGAGCCGAGCGGTACGTGCACCGCCACCCGGAGGGCTGGGACGATCAGGCGGTACCGATCCTGTACGCCACGACCGGCGGGTCTCCCTACGAGCGGTACGAGATCGAGCGCGTGCAGGGCCCGATGTGGCCCACCGGGTGGATCGAGTTCAGGGTCCGTCTGTTCGCCGAGGACGGGACCGAGGTCGAGCAGTCCTTCATCGCCGTCCGCCAAGAGGACGGCCGCCTCGGGCTGATGTATGCGTCCACGACGGAAGACCTCCCCACGACCGAGGACGGGCAGCCGATCCCCGTGCCCTACCGGTTCCTCGACGGCGAGGTGACGTTCGCCGTAGCCACGCCGGACCTCTGGGACGAGCCCTGGGACGGGGGCGTCGGGGACCTTTCCACGTTCATGCTCTTCAACCTCGACCGCAGCGCCATGATGATCATGGCCGACCCTCTGCCGGCCGACCCGGCCTGCGAGCCTGGCCCGGCTCCCGCCGATGCCGAGGCGCTCGTCCGGAGCATCCGGTCCAACCCCGGCATCGATTCGACAGCTCCGGTGGCGGTGCGTCTCGGCGGCGTCGACGCGCTGCGGATGGACGTCGCGTTCGGCCCGGGAGCAGGCTGCGGCGAGCTCGGCCTGGGGCCGGCGGTCGTCGAGGGCACCTCGTTCTTCGCTGCAGGGGAGCTCGCGGGGGTCATGCGCCTTTACTTCCTCGACCTTCCCGAAGGGATGTCGGCCCGGATCCTCGGCATCGCGATCGCGGCTCCGCGAAGCGTGCCATGCACCCCCGATACGACGCCCTGCTTCCGGCGCGTCATCGAGGCGGCGGCGCCGATCCTCGACTCCTTCGAGTTCCACCCGCGGTGACGGCCACACACGGCGGGGCGATCGATCGACGCCAGGAGTGGATGAGTTGATCTTCAGGTCTCGAGGAGCCGTCGTCGTGGCGCTGGTCGTCGTGCTGGCGGCATGTTCCTCTGCGCCGAGCGAACGCGAGGGTTCGCCTCCCGCAGGATCGACGGTGGCTCCGCATCCATCGAGGACCTCGACCGCATCGGCAGCCGCCTTCCCCGTCGGCGCGTTCGCCGCCATCAGCGAGGATCCGGTGACCGAGGAGTTGGCGGCGACGCTCCAGGCGGCCCTGGCAACGCACGACGTGGCCGGCGGGGGCGGGATGTCGGCCACGGTGATGACCGCCGAGGGCATCTGGAGTGGAACGACGGGCAAGGCCGACCGCGTCCGAGACCTCCAGGTCGACGACCAGTTCGCGATCGCGAGCATCACCAAGTCGGTGGTGGCAGCCCAGGTGGTGCTGATGGTCGAGGCCGGTGAACTGGGTCTCGACGACCCGGTCGCCGATCATCTTCCCGCCGATCTCCGGTTCGACACCAACGAGGCGACCATCCGCCAACTGCTCGGCCACCGCAGCGGCCTCCCGGACTACTACGAGCTGGGTCCCTTGGCGAAGATCGAGACCGACTCTCAGCGGGTCTGGACGCCGACCGAGCTACTGAAGCTGGTGCCGACCGAGCGGACTCCTGCCGGCAGCACCTTCTCCTACGCGGAGACCAACTACCTGCTGCTCAAACTGGTGATCGAGCACCGGCAGGGGCGTCCGCTCGCCGACGTCCTCCGGGACGGCGCCCTGGCCATCGACGGGATGGAGCGGCTCGTCCACCAACCCGATGAGCGCCCGAAAGAACCCATGGCCATGCCTGCGGGCGAGTGGCCTGCCGTTCTTGAGCGAAGGGACGGCTACCTCCCATCGCTCGCCAACGCAACCGCGTACAACGCCTCGGGTGCGATCGCATCGGACGCGCTTTCGCTGGCGCGGTGGTGGCGGGCGCTCTGCGCCGGCGACATCGTCACCCAAGCGTCTCTCACCGAGATGTCGAGGTTCGAGCCGGCCGCATACCTCGGCAGTTACGGACTCGGCATGTACAACCCTGCCGACGGGTACGCCCAGGGCTTCGGGCACACCGGACAGTTGCCCGGCTACATGTCGTGGGCCGGGTGCCTGCCCGAGGACGAACCGGTGATCGTCGTGCTCACCAATCACGAGGTCGACGACGGCCACTTGGCGTGGTCACACGGGTTGGCCCGTCCGTTGGTCGAGGCCCTCCGGTCAGACTGACCGGCGGCGGACGGCCCTGCGGATGGACGCGGCGTTCGTCGCCTCCGTGACCGTCCGGCGACCATATCAACGGGATTGATCGAGCTGTAGACAGCACCGGGACCTCGTGCGTTCATGGGCCAGCATGCAGGACCACGCTCCCGATCTCGCAACCGAGCCCGCAGCCGCAGCCCCTGGCGGCGACCTGGCTCTGGAGTTCGATCTCTTCTTCGAGGGCGAGCGGGCACGGCTGTTCCAGGCGCTCTGCCTGGTGACGCGGAACAGGTTCGAAGCCGAAGAGCTCGCGCAGGACGCTTTCCTCGCCGTGTACGAGCGCTGGGATCGGGTCCGCGAGATGGAGGACCCGACCGGCTACCTGTACCGAACGGCGATGAACGCCTTCCGTTCGTGGCACCGTCGGTCGGCGCTCGCCGCGAAGCGGGCGATCGGCCTCGCGCGCTCGGATGACTCGATCGAGCAGCTCGAGGATCAGGACGTGGTCGTGCGGACCCTCGCGCCGCTCACGACACGCCAACGAGCGGCGGTCGTGCTGATCGACCTGCTGGGCTACTCCTCGGACGAGGCCGGACGCATGCTCGGCGTCCGGCCGTCGACCGTCCGAACGCACGTCGAACGCGCACACCGTGATCTGAAGGCAAGGATGGGGCGCTCCCATGGGTGAATACACCGCACTCGTCGAACGCGCCGCTGCGCGCTACGCCGAACCTCAACCGTCGACGGAAGGGCTCCTGCTCCGTCGCGAGCGGAAGCAGCGGAACAAGCGGATCCGCGCGGGCGTCGCCGCCCTCCTCGTGACGGTCCTCGGGACCGGTGCGCTGCTCCGGGCCTTCCCCTCCGGCACGATCTCGGCGGGTGATCCCCGCAGCGCGTTCGTGGGCACGT
>JAOUEG010000160.1 GCA_029858845.1 Chloroflexota bacterium
TGACCTGCTCGCGGGGGCGCAGCGGCGGATCGGCGCTACCCGGCTGGGACGGCTCTCGCAACCAGTAGCTGACCGGTCCAGCCGGCCCGGGTTCGGCACGCATCGGGGCCATGGTGACACGGCGATTGACCCGGTGTCGGATCCCGCGGTTTGCGCACGCATCAGGGCGCTCACGCCCGCTGATCGTGCGTGATTCGCACGACGAACGGCGTTGCGCTGCGATTCACACCTTTGACGACGGTCCACGCGCTGTGGCACGATGTCTGTCACCGTCCCGTATCGTGCAACGCGTGTCCCACGGACCGCGCCGCGCGACCGATCAGATCCGTCGCCCGAGGTCCCAGAGATGGCCACCGAGCCCGCCGCCCATTCCGCCCCCAGTCTGCGCCGCGACCGCCAGCACGCGATGTATCAGCGAGCGCTGAAGTCGCTTCCCGGTGGCACGGATTCCAACTTCCGCGCGTGGGGCGATTCCACGATCTACGTGGACCGCGGCAAGGGCGGCCTCGTGTGGGACATCGACGGCAACGAGTACGTGGACCTGCGGATGGGCTACGGCCCGGTGATCCTCGGGCACGGCGACGCGCGCGTGGACGACTACGTCAACGAGCGGATGCGCCAGGGCGTCAGCTTCAGCTTGACCAGTGAGGACGAGGTCCGGGCGATGGAGCTGGTCAAGGAGCTCACCGGTTGGGTCGACATGGCGCGGATGACCGTCTCGGGCACCGAGGCGACGATGCACGCGATGCGTGTCGCGCGCGCCTACACGGGTCGCGAGAAGATCGTGAAGTTCGAGGGGCAGTATCACGGCGTCCATGACTACGCACTGATCAGCGTGGCGCCGGACAACATGGCGGAACTCGGCAGCGAGGACGCACCGACCGCGCTGGCCTGGGGTCGCGGGATCCCGGGCGCGGTGGCGGACACCATCATCCCCGCCCGCTACAACCGGATCGAGCGGCTCCGCCGCCTGTTCGAGGAGCGCGGTCACGAGATCGCCGCGGTCATCGTCGAGCCGGTCCTGGGCAACGCCCAGGGGATCATGCCTCGGCCCGGCTTCCACAAGGAGATGCGAGCCCTGACCGAGGAGTTCGGCATCCTGCTCATCTTCGACGAAGTCAAGACCGGGTTCCGTTTCGCCCGCGGTGGAGCCGCGGAGTACTTCGGGATCACGCCGGACCTGGCGACCTTCGCCAAGGCGATGGGCAACGGCTATCCGGCCGCCGCGTTCGGGGGACGCGCCGAGATCATGGCGATGCTGCCGGACAAGGTCAGTCACGGCGGCACGTACGCCGGCAACCGGGTCGCCGCCGCGGCAGCCGTCGCGACGCTCCAGATCATCAGGGACACCAACGCGCTCGAAACGATCCACGCCACCGGGCGGACGATCCAGGACGGCTTGAAGGAGATCCTGGACCCGGTCGGGATCCCGTACCGCTTCACCGGGCACCCGTCCATGTTCGGGATCATGTTCCGCGAGGAAGAGGCGACCGAGTATCGCGACTGGGCCACCACGGATCACGAGCTCTATGACGCCATCGCCGTCGGGATGCATGCTCGTGGAGCGATGCCGGAACCGGACTCGCGCGAGCCGTGGTTCATGTGCGAGGCGCACGCCGACGCCGACATCATCGACCGCGTGCTCACCGCCTTCTCCGAATCGGTGGACGCGGCCCTCGAGGCTCGCGCCCACGGCGGCGTCCACGTCACCCCCCACGGCGGCATGGCCGCGCCCGGCGGCGACTGAGCCCGGGATCGAGGCAGCGACCATGGTCCTTGACGGGAACGCCGTCCGGTCCGTCGATCGGGCAGCCGCCCTTCTCCTGGCGCTGGGCGACGCCCAGGGTGAGGCCGGCGTGACCGAACTCGCCCGTCGCCTCGGCCTGCACAAGTCCACCGCATCGCGCCTGCTGGCGACGCTCCAGCGACGCGGCCTCGTGGAGCAGGACGAGGAGAGCGGGAAGTACCGGCTTGGCCTGGTCGTGATCCGGCTCGCCGAAAAGGCCGAGCGCACGCTGGACCTGCGTGGCATCGCGACGCCGGAACTGGAGCGCCTGGCGCGTCTGACCCACGAGACGACCGGGCTCGGGATCCTCGAGGGTGACACGCTATTGACCGTCGCCCAGGCGGACGGTCCCAACCTCATCGCGGTCGGCGACTGGACCGGGCGGGTCACGCCACTCCATTGCGTGGCGGCCGGCAAGGTGCTCCTGTCGTCACTGGCCGAGCGCGACGTCCTGCGCATCGTCCGTCGCGGCCTCGGGAGCTACACGGAGCGGACGATCGTCGAGCTCGAGCCGTTGCTGGAGGAGCTTGCCCGGATCCGCCGCCGCGGCTACGCCACGGCGATCGGAGAGTACGAGATCGGCCTGAACGCCGTTGCCGCTCCGGTCCACGATGCGCGTGGAGCCGTCATCGCGGCCGTCGACGTCTGGGGCCCGGCATTCCGCCTCACCCCGCGACGAGTACCGGAACTTGCCGCGCAGGCCCGGGAGGCGGCGACGGCCATATCGGTCCGTCTCGGCGGCGGCGCCCGCGGACCACTGTCCTCGGAAGTGCACGCCACGGCCTGACGGCGTCCGGCCGGCGCCACCGGGCGCCGCGCCCCCGGCCGTCCCGCGGTGGCCAGATCACGTCAGCACGCGGCCCGGCGGACGTCGTTGGCCCCTGGGCGCCGGCACGGCGCGCGTGCTCCCGCGGTAGGATGACCCGGCCAGTAACGACTCCGAGAGGTGCCCACGTGAGCCTCGACCCGAACCTTCCGCCGTCCGAGATCGAGAACCTTCTCGCCGAGGATCGGACCTTCCCGCCCGATCCGGACTTCACCGCCCAGGCCAATGCCACGGTGGACCTGTACGCGCAGGCCGAGGCGGACCCCGAGGCCTTCTGGGCGGCACTGGCGCGGGAACGGATCGACTGGGCCGAGGACTTCCACACGACGCTCGAATGGGATCTTCCCTTCGCTCGGTGGTTCATCGGCGGCAAGCTGAACATCGCCTACAACTGTGTCGATCGCCACGTCGAGCGCGGCCTCGGCGACAAGGTCGCCTATCACTGGATCGGCGAGCCGGGCGATACCCGCAGGATCACCTTCGCGGACCTGCAGCGAGAGGTGAGCCGGGCCGCCAATGCCCTGATCGAACTCGGCATCACGACCGGTGACCGGGTCGCGATCTACATGCCGATGATCCCAGAGCTCCCGATCGCGATGCTCGCCTGTGCCCGCATCGGCGCCCCGCATACGGTCGTCTTCGGCGGTTTCAGCGCCGAGGCCCTGTCCGACCGCATCAACGACGCCGAGGCGAAACTGGTCATCACGGCCGACGGCGGCTGGCGTCGCGGCAAGCCGGCGGCTCTCAAGCCGGCGGTGGACGACGCCCTCGCCATGACCACTTCGGTGACCCATACCCTCGTGGTCCGTCGCGTCGGGGATGCCGTCGACGGCGGTACCGCCATGGTCGAGGGGCGTGACGTGTGGTGGCACGACATCGTCGATCGCCAGGACGACCGGCACGATCCCGTCCCGCTGGACAGCGAGCACATGCTCTACCTGCTCTATACGTCGGGGACCACGGCCAAGCCCAAGGGCATCATGCACACGACCGCCGGCTACCTGCTCGGCACGAGTTTCACCCACGAGCAGATCTTCGACATCAAGCCGGATGACGTGTACTGGTGCGCGGCGGACGTCGGCTGGGTCACCGGTCACAGCTACATCGTCTACGGCCCCCTCGCCAACGCGACGACGAGCATCCTCTACGAGGGGACACCGGATACGCCGGACTGGTCTCGCTGGTGGCAGATCATCGAGGACTACAAGGTCTCGATCCTGTACTGCGCACCCACCGCGATCCGGGCGCATATGAAGCAGGGTCCGCAGTATGCGCAGGCGCACGATCTCAGCACCCTGCGGGTCCTCGGCTCGGTCGGAGAGCCGATCAACCCCGAAGCGTGGCTCTGGTATCACGAGCACATCGGCGGCGGCCGGGCTCCGATCGTCGACACCTGGTGGCAGACCGAGACGGGCATGATCATGATCACGCCCCTGCCGGGCGTGACGACGACGAAGCCCGGGAGCGCCACCTTCCCCTTCCCGGGTGTAGGCGCCGACGTGGTGGATGGCGAAGGCAACCCCGTGCCGCTCGGGAGTGGCGGCTATCTCGTTCTGACCCGTCCCTGGCCCGCCATGCTGCGGGGGATCTACGGCGATCCCGAGCGCTACCGCCAGACCTACTGGAGCCGATTCCCCGGAATGTACTTCGCCGGCGACGGGGCGAGGCGGGATGCGGACGGCTACCTCTGGCTGCTCGGCCGTGTCGATGACGTGATGAACGTCTCCGGACATCGGATCAGCACCATCGAGGTGGAATCCGCGCTCGTCGACCATAAGGCCGTGGCAGAAGCCGCGGTCGTCGGCAAGACGGACCCGATCACCGGCCAGGCCATCTTCGCATTCGTGATCCCCAAGGTCGGCGTGGAGGCCAACGACGCTCTTGCGGCCGAATTGCGCAACCACGTCGCCAAAGCGATCGGGCCGATCGCCAAGCCAAAGTTCCTGATGTTCACGCCGGACCTGCCCAAGACCCGATCGGGCAAGATCATGCGCCGTCTCCTTCGTGACATCGGCGAGGGCCGGCAGCTCGGCGACACGACCACGCTTGCCGACGGGGGCGTCGTCGAGGCGATCCGTGCGAGCTCCGGGTCCGCGGAGGAATAGGGTGCCGTTCGGCTTCCTCAAACGACGCAAGGAAGGGCCGGGGGCGGCATCGACAACCGCGGCCGGTTCGCCATCGGAGCCGGCCAGCGGCCGCGGCATCCCGTTCGACGGGATCACCGAGGAGTGGCGGATCGTCGGCGTGATGGACATCCGTGGGCGTCTGTCCGATGCCC
>JAOUEG010000162.1 GCA_029858845.1 Chloroflexota bacterium
CACCACAAGCGATCGCGGGCCGTGGCCTGGCCCGGTCGGCGGGCTGATTCGGATGGTAGACACGCGGACCGAGCGCGCCGTCCATGTTGCGCTGGACGGTGCGGCCGACGTTGGCATCGCCCGCCCTACGTGGCGCGATCGACGGCCCGCCGGCTACGCGAGAACCCGGGGGGAACCGCCGGTCACGCGGCGGAGCCGTGGCAGTTCTTCACCTTCCGGCCACTGCCACAGGGACAAGGATCATTGCGCCCGGACTTCGCCGCCGCGGCCCGCACGCGCTCGTCCTCCGTCGCGTACCACGCGACCAGTTCGGACGGGGCCCGGTTGCGGCGAAGCAGCTCGGACATCATGCGCATCGGCTTGTCGACGTGACGGAAGAATGCCTGGTAGCCGGCACACAGGTAGTTCAGCCCCGGTTCACCGTCCGGCGTCTCGATGAAGCGGTCCTTGGGGCAACCCCCGTGGCAGGCGAATCGAACGTCGCAGTCGCGACAGAAGCGGGGGAGGGTGTCGCGCTTCGCGAGCCCGAAGGATCGTTGCTGCTCGGACGCGACCAGGTCCGCCATCGGCGTCTCCGTGATGTTGCCGAGCTTGTAGGCGTCCTCGACGAAGTGGTCGCAGGAGTACATGTCGCCGTTGTGCTCCATGGCGAGGGCCGTGCCGCACGTCTCGGAATGGATGCACAGCGAGGGGGGCTCCCCATACCAGTTGGCCAGGGCGACGTCGAACATCTGCACGTACACCTCGCCGATGTCCCGCCGGACCCACTCGTCGAAGACCGCGCTGAGGAATGACCCGTATTGCTCGGCGGTCACGGACCGATCCGTGACGAGCGCCCCTTCCTGGCGGTACAGCGGACGGTCGCGCCACGACGTCCATGGAGCGCGCTGGGCCAGCCCCGGGGAAAGGCCGAGCTCGGCCAGCGGCACGTCGATCGTGGGGGCCGGCAAGCGTTCGATGATCGGGATGAACTGCATGAACCGGGCGCCGACCTCATCGCGCAGGAAGCGATAGACCTCGACCGGGTGGTCGGCGTTGGCGCGATGCAGCGTGGTCAGGACGTTGTAGTCGACCTCGTGGGCGCGCAATCGCTCCAGTCCCCGCATCACTCGGTCGAACGTCGGCGCTCCACCCCTGTCGACGCGGAAGGCGTCGTGCATGGACCGCGGGCCGTCGATGCTGATGCCGACGAGGAAGTGGTGCTCCTTGAAGAAGCCTGCCAGCTCGTCGTCGATCAGCGTCCCGTTGGTCTGGATCGTGTAGTCGACGGTCATCCCCGGCCGCCGGTATCGCTCGACGTACGCGACCGAGCGCCGAAAGAAGTCCACGCCCATCATCGTCGGCTCCCCACCCTGCCACGCGACGGTCACGTGAGGGACGCGCTGGGCCTCGATCAGCTGACGGACGTACTGGTCCAGCAGGTCGTCCGCCATCCGGAAACGGCTGCCCGGGTAGAGCATCTCCTTGGAGAGGAAGAAGCAGTACTCGCAGTCCAGGTTGCACGTGGCACCGGTCGGCTTCGCGAGCAGGTGAAAGGCGGCCGTCCCGCTCCCGGGCGTCACCGGGATCGGTTCAGCCATGGCGATCGGACGTACGGCAGGGCCTCATCCTGCTCCTCCTGGCGACGATCGGCTCTCGCCCGAGCAGTCATCGACCGAGCGTGTGCTCGCGCTGGCCGTCCGGTAGCCGCCCGGGTGGCTCGCTAGGATAGCCCTGGTGAGCACGCTGGTCGCTCTGCTGGCATCCGTTCGGCGCGGGATCGAAGGTCCGGAGGGCCCATCGCTCGCCTGGACCCTGCGCGGCTACCGTCCCGAACAGCTGCTGGGTGACGTCATCTCCGGCCTGACGGTGGCCGCCCTCATCGTGCCCCTGAGCATCGGCTATGCGGGCGTCGCCGGGCTTCCGCCCGAGATCGGCCTGTACGCCTCGCTCGCCCCGCTGGTCGCCTACGCGATCTTCGGCTCCGCACGGACGCTGATCGTGGGACCGGACGCCTCCACCGCCGCCCTGCTGGCTGCGACCATCGCCCCGCTCGCGGCGGCGAGCGACGAGCGTGTCCGACTTGCGTCGATGCTCGGGCTGCTCGTGGCTGCTGTGTTCGTCGGCATGCGCCTCGCCCGGATGGGCTTCCTGGCCGACTTCCTTTCCCGCCCGATCCTCGTGGGCTACATGACCGGCGTCGGGATCACCGTCGCACTCGGCCAGGTCGAGAAGATCGCCGGTGGCCCGGCCGTTTCGGATGCGATTGCCGTCCTCGGCGGGATCGACTGGACCTCTGCGGACGCTGGCGCCGTCGTCCAAGCGATGGGGATCGCCGTCCAGGGGTCCGGCGCCGACCTCGCCAGCTTCCTGCTGGGAGGCGGGGTCGCGGCGGCGATGCTCATCGGCCGACGGCTCGTGCCGCAGGTCCCGATGGCCCTTGTGGCGATGATCGTCGCCCTGATCCTGAGCGCTCTGCTCGACCTGCAGTCGCGGGGCGTCCAGGTCCTCGGACCGGTACCCTCCGGCCTGCCGTCGCTCGGCATCCCGACCGCCTCACTGGCCGAGCTCGTCGCGCTCGTCCCTGGCGCGCTGGGATTGGCGCTGCTCAGCTTCGCCGACACGACCGCCACCGGGCGGAGCTTCGCGTCCAAGCGCGGCGACCGGACCGAATCGAACCGCGAGCTGGTCGCGCTCGCGGCGGCCGATGCGGCCGGGGCCGTCAGCGGCGGATATCCGGTCAGCTCCAGCCCATCGAGGACCGCGGCTGCCGAGGGATCCGGCTCCAGCTCGCAGATGACTGGCATCGTGGCGGCGCTGGCCACCGCGATCGTGCTCATCCTCCTCACGGCCCCCTTGTCGTACCTCCCGATCCCGGCTCTCGGTGGCGTCATCATGGTGTCCGTGCTGGGTCTCATCGACGTCCCGACCATGCGCCGGTTCGCTCAGGTCCGGGCCAGCGAGGGCATGATCGCCTTCATCGCCATGGTCGGCGTGATCCTGTACGGAACGCTGGTCGGCGTGGGCATCGCGGTCCTGCTGGCGGCCCTCAACATCGTGCGTCGAGCCGCAGCCCCCTACATCGCCGAGGAGGGCCGGACGGACGATGGGACGTGGCGCGACGTGGTTCGGCGCACCGACGGGCGCCGGGTCGAGGGCGTCGTAGTGGTGCGCTTCTCGGGCCCGCTGTTCTTTGCCAACGTGGCGTCGCTCGAAGCGAGGGTGCGGGAAGTGGTCGCCGCACGCCCCGAGATCCATGCCGTCATCCTCGACCTCGGTGCGACCGCGGACATCGATCTGACCGCCGGCGGGGCGATCCGCGAGCTGTCCCGGGAGTTGGAACGCGATGGTCGGCAGCTGGCCGTAGCCCGGCCGCTTGGGAAGGTTCGTGATCAGCTGCGCGCCTACGGTCTGGACGGCCTCATGGGAGCGACGGCCGGCACCTATGGAAACGTGGACGAGGTGATCACCGGACTGGGACTGGACCCGGCCGCGGTGATCGTCGACGCAACCCTGGGCGGCGTCGTTCCTGACGCCGGGACTTCGCCGGCGGATGCGGAGACTGCGATCAGGAACCGGGTTGTCGTGCGCGTCCTCGCCGTCGGGCTCGCCGCCGTGGTCGGGGCGATCGCCATCGCCGTCGTGCTGTCCCCATGGGCCGGCGGTCCCGCGGCTGGACCGACCGCCGTGCCGAACCTGCTCGGCCTCCCGCTGGATCGGGCGACCATCGCGGCGCAGGATTCCGGGTTCGAGCTGTCGGTGCCGGTGTACGTCCGCAACGACGACTGGCCGGAGCGCACCGTGGTCGGGCAGGATCCGCCTGCCGGGACCATCGCGGACCCGGGTTCGGAGATCCAGCCGCTGGTCAGCACGGGCCGACAACTGGTGAACGTGCCAGATGTCGTCGGGAGCACCGAGGCCCAGGCCATCGCCACCCTGACCGGCGCGGGCCTGACGGTGCGCCGGATCGAAGCGATCTACGACCAGGACATCGCCGCCGGCGCCGTGATCTCCACCGTCCCGGTGGCCGGCGCGTCCGTGGCGACCGGGACCGCCGTCGCCTACACCGTGTCCAGGGGCCCTCAGCCGGTCCCCACTGCGGGTCCGACGCCGTCGCCGAGGCCGTCCGCGGCGCCGACGCCGTCCACGGCGCCGAGCCCAACCCTTTCGGCCCAACCTTCTGCGAGCGCGGTCCCACCCACATCGCCATCTCTACCGCCGGAGCCTTCCCCGACCGTCGCTCCATCGGCCCCGTAGCCGGGACCTGGGCAGGGGGCCGGCCAGTCAGGTTCGAACGCTGTCGTGCGTCTGGCGGACCGGTGGCATCGTACGATGACCGTATGTCCGCGCGCTACCACGTCGCCATCCGTCGACCGGACGACGACGCCGTCCTGGTTCTCCGCGATGGTGCGCTGCCGGGGTTCCGACTCCCGGAGCCGCCGCCGTGGCAGGTCGTCACCCCGGTCGTCGAGCGGATGCGCGCAGATCACGGTCTGGACGTGGTTGCCCTGCGCGCCGCTTGGACATCCGAGCGCGGGCCGGACGGTCAGGCGGCCGATCGACTCTACGAGGTCATCCACAGGTCGGGGCGATCGCCCGCCGGTGCCCGCTGGGTTCAGGTCGGCGACCTGGAGCGGCGTCGGACGGAACTGGGTCGGGCCATCGATGACGGCGCGCTGGAGCCGGCCGCCGGCGACCACCAGCCGTGGTATCGACCCGGCTGGTATGCGGACATGAGCGCATGGATCGAGGCGCGACTCGAGGATCGTGGTCTGCGCCGGCGCGGGCCGGTGCGTCAGGTTCGCTCCTGGGGACGGTCGGCGCTGCTCGCGGTCGAAACGGATCGCGGCCGCCTGTGGGCCAAGCAGGTCCCGCTCGTCTTCATGCACGAGGTTG
>JAOUEG010000161.1 GCA_029858845.1 Chloroflexota bacterium
CCGGGGAGATCGGCTCAGGGCGTTGCCGAGCTCGGTTGGATCGAGCGAGTGTCCCGGGCGGTGGCCCCGCTCTTCACTCGGTCGGTCAGCTCGGGCGGGCGTCGTCCCAGTCGATGATCGGGTTCTCGACGCTCCCGATCCCCTCGACCTCGCAGCGAACACGATCGCCGGGATCGAGGAACACCGGCGGGTCCCGGAACACCCCGACGCCGCTCGGCGTGCCGGTCGCGACGACGTCGCCGGGCTGCAGGGTGATGGCTCGACTGATGAACTCGATCAGGGCCGGGACATCCCAGATCATGTCGCGCGTGTTCCCGTCCTGCATCGGATGCTCTACCCCGTCCGGGGTGATCCGCCAGCTGCGCAGGCTCAGGCCATCTCGCGGGTCCAGGGCATCGGCCGTGGCCATGACGGGGCCCATCGGCAGGAACGTGTCGCTGCCCTTCGCTCGCAGCCACTGGCCATCGCCCTTCTCGCCCTCGGCAAGGGCCTGCGGGGTCCCCTGCCAGTCGCGAGCACTCACGTCGTTGAGGACGACATAGCCGGCGACGTGATCCATGGCGTCGGCGGCGGCCACGCGATGGGCGCTGCGGCCGATGACGACGCCGAGCTCCACCTCGAAGTCGAGCGCGTGGGTGCCCTCCGGACGCACGACCGGATCGCCATCGCCGATGATGCTGCTGGCGAACTTGGCGAAGAGCAACGGCCGCCGCGGGGCCGGGCGACCACCTTCAGCCGCGTGCTCCCGGTAGTTGAGGCCGACGCATACGACCTTCTCCGGGTGCTGGATGGCGGGCAGGGCTCGTCGGGCCGACGGAGTCCTCGGCTTCCGATGTCCCGCGGCGGACCGAGCCATGCGCTCGAAGGCCGGCTGCCAACCGTCGTCGGCCAGCACGCAGCAGATCGACTGATAGGTCGCCATCGGCCAGGCCTTCCCCGTGGCGGCCAGCTGTCCGGCCGTATACAGGCCGGCGTCGGTCAGCACTCCGATGCGATCGTCGCCCCGCCTTCCCAGATGGGCGTAGAGCCGCACCCCTGTGCCCTCGTCAGCTCGCGCCGTGCCCGGGAGACGGATCCGCCAACGCGGCCGGAGTCGGTGACGGGCGCTCGCAGAAGCTCTCCGGGTTCGTGCGCTCGCCGTAGGTCTGGTCCAGCTGGAGGATCGCGGCCGTGTCGAGCGCTTCGAGCGGCAGCACGCGACCCCAGACCAGGGCGGCGAACGGCGTGCTCATGTCATCGAACCGGGCGAACACCGGGCCGACGCTCGTGCCGGGCTGGAAGCCACAGACGGGGCTGGGCGGGTAGTCCTGGAAGAAGGCACGAAGCTCGGCCTGGCCGGCGTCCGTCGCGCCCTCACTGTCGCCGCGATACAGCACCACCAGGGCGCCGTGCTCCAGGTTGTGGATCCATCCCTGCGGTGTCACGACGTCGTCCGGGCCGTAGACGCGTGCCGAGACCGGGCCGGTCTGCGTGCCGTTGTAGTGCTTCCCGGAGGCCGGGGGGCAGTAGGTGTACGTCAGGGACGTGCCGTTGCTGACATGACCCTGGCCCATGTCCGGCTGCACGTATCCGGGCTGCGGCGCCGCGCCCCCGCCCGGTTCGACGGTGGCCTCGGGCACCCACTCCGTCGAGCATGCGAAGGCCGGCTGTGTGGAGGCGGCGAAGATGCCGATCCCGGCCAGCCCGACGACCAGGACGACGGCGGTCGCCACGAGGATCGTCCGGTTGCGTTCCAGGAAGGAGCCCGACGCGGTCGGGCGAGCTCGCTGGCGGCGTCCGGCCCGGCTCGTGCCCGACGGGCCTGAGCTCTGGTGGGGCGTCGTCCCGCTCGCGCTCGACACGTCACCGTCGGGTCGGGCCGACCGGTTCGAGCCGGCCGGTGCCCCGGGATCTGTCGATG
Organism: Chloroflexota bacterium; assembly: GCA_029858845.1. Taxonomy (GTDB): domain Bacteria; phylum Chloroflexota; class Limnocylindria; order Limnocylindrales; family CSP1-4; genus SPCO01. Next base: position 1,901 of record JAOUEG010000161.1, read on the forward strand.
TCGTGGTGGCGCGCTGGCGCCGCCGGGATTCCTTGCTCACTCGCTTGCCTCGATGCGATGGATCCAGGTGCCTGCTTCGCCATCGGCTCGAGCGCCGTCGCAGGCTGCGTCGGGTGAGGGTACCGTGCCGGGACGAATCTCGACGCGGTCGGATGTGGTCCAGGTCACGGACCGCGCCGCGGACCGCGCCGCGCTTCGCGTCACGCTCGCGTCAAGGCTCGCTCAGGTAGTCGCGGACCTCGGGCCGAAGCAAGCCCCGGAACAGGAGGACCCCGAAGGCCGCGACGAAGAACGGCGTCGCCGGGTGGACCGGACTGGTGGCAAGGAGCACGACCGCCGGGATGACCAGGCTCGCGAGTCCGATGGCCAGGCCGCGGGCCGCCTGCTTGCGTTGCAGGACGAGCGTCGTCGTGAAGATCGTGTAGGCGAGCAGGACCATCACGATGATGCCGAGCGGGCTGATCGGCGCGGAGATCGCCTGGTCCACCACGGTGCGCATGCTCAGGCCGATCCCGACGAGGATCAACAGGGCGTAGAGCAGGAACAGGCGGATGCCACCCGGCATCGAGCGAAGTGATCCAAGCATCGGTCGCATCGTACCGCCGGCCCGGCCGACGCGCGTTCGCGTCACGATGGAACGGGCTCGTATCCGCCGGGCTCACGGCGGAGCGGTCTGAGGCCACGCCGGAGCCGGTGGCGACCGACAGCCGGGTTCGCGCCGGCCACGGATCCCCGGCGGCGCCTGTGATGACGATCGGGTATTGACAGTTGACGAGCGTGCTCGTACAGTCAACTAAACCGGTTTGCTAAACCGGTTTGACGCGATGCAGGGCCGACCCGCCCTCCTCCTCCGCGGAGGCCCTTCATCGACGCTCCAAGGGTCGGCGGGACCGCCGATGGGAGAGCGATCACCGGAGTCGCCGAGTGGCAGAACCTCGGGCCCAGCGTCCCCGCATCGCCGACGTCGCCCGCGAGGCCGGCGTCAGCAAGACCGCCGTTTCGTTCGCGTTCAATTCGCCGGAGCGGCTCGCCCCGGATACGGCCAGCCGGATCCGCAACGTCGCGGAGCAGCTTGGCTATACCCCCCACCCGGTGGCCCGGATGCTGACCCAGCGCCAGACGATGACCCTGGGTGTCCTCACGCCGCAGGCGCTCAGCGTCATCTTCAGCAATCCGTTCTTCGGCGCGTTCAGCGAGGGCGTTGCCGTGATCGCCGAGGAGCACGGATACGGACTGCACTTCATCTCGCCCCTGCATGGGAGCCTGGCCCAGGCGATGAGCCGGGCGACGATCGATGGCGTCGTCGCGGTCGGACTCAGCGCCGGGCACCCGGAGGTCGAGGAGATCCGCCGGGCGGGCCTGCCCATCGTGCTCGTCGATTCGACGGCGCTGCCGGAGTACGCCAGCGTGGACATCGATGACGTCGGCGGCGCCCGGGCGGCCGGCGAGTACATCGCCAGCCTGGGCCATCGCGACGTCCTCGTGCTCGGCGTCGAAGCGCCCGCCCCGGGCGGTCCGGGCCAGGCCGAGGTCACGACACGCCGGTTGCGCGGCTATCGGGACGCGTTCGCCCGCGTGGGCGTCGAGATCCCGGGCGAGCGCATGCTCGCCGGCCCGGCCAGCATCGCCGGCGGCGTGGCGCTCATGAACCGCGCTTGGGAGGACGGCCTTCGTCCGACCGCCGTCCTGGCCATGTCCGATGCGATGGCGATCGGCGCGATGCACGCGCTGCGCGACCTGCGCGTGGACGTCCCCGGCGATGTCAGCGTCGTCGGCTTCGACGACATCGACCTTGCGCCCCACGTGGACCCTCCGCTCACGACGGTGCACCAGCCCATCCGTCGCAAGGGCGAGGAGGCGGCCCGCCTGTTGTTGACCGTCGTCGAACGACGGGATCTGGCGAAGCCCGAGCATCGCAGGCTCGAGACGCGGCTCATCGTCCGCGCCTCGACGGGTCCGGTGCCGAATCACCGGAAGGAGGTGGCCGGGGACCGACACTGAGGTCGATCCAGGCGAGCGACTCGGACTTCGGTGCGGCTCGCCACGACGAACGTACCGAGTAGATGTGACGCCCGCACGGCGACCACAGGCCGGAGGAATCGGCCACATCGGATCGGCGAGGCCGATCCGCGGTTGTGAACCGGATCATCCAGATCCGGATCGAGAAGAGGAGACAGAGAGACCGATGAAGAAGCAGATCCGCTTGGCGGCCCTCGTGGCAGGGGTGGCGATCATCGCCGCCGCCTGCTCGGACGGCGGCGCAAGCACCGCTCCAAGCACGGCACCGGAATCGACCGCGCCGTCCGCGGCTCCGGAGTCCATGGCTCCCGAGTCGCAGGCGCCCGCCGCCCTCGTGGGCGAGGTCACCTTCTGGCACACCTATTCCTCCGGCGCGGGGACGGAACTCGAGGCGATCACCCAGGTCCTCGACGCGGTCAAGGCCGCCAACCCGGATCTCGTGGTCAACGTCCTCGAGGTCCCGTTCGCCGACGTCTATAACAAGTGGAACGCCGACGTCGCCACCGGCGCCGCCACGCCGACCCTGTTCATCGCCCCGAACGACAGCTTGGGCTTCCAGGCGCGCGAAGGCGTTCTCGCCGACGTCGACATGTACCTCGGCGACAAGATGGGCGACACGGTCCAGGTCGCGATCGACGGCTCCAAGGTGGACGGCAAGTTCTACATGGTCCCGGAGTCCCTCAAGGCCGTCGCGATGACCTACGACACCGCGAAGATCGCGACCCCGCCGGCCACGACGGACGCGCTGCTCGCGGGAGTCAAGGACGGCTCCATCAACGCCGGCTTCTACGGAGGCACCGCCGCATACCACAACTTCGGTTGGTGGGCGGCCTTCGGCGGGCAGCTCATGGACGACACGGGCAAGTGCATCGCGGACACCACCGGTGTCGGTGACGCCTATGCCTATCTCGCGGAGCTGCAGGCGGCCGGAGCCACCTTCTACCCGAACTACGACG
>JAOUEG010000163.1 GCA_029858845.1 Chloroflexota bacterium
GAGGGCTCGCCAGGTGACCCATGCGCCTGGGTCCACGCCCAGGTCGTAGGCGAGGCGCGAGAGCGGCCCCAGGGTCCCGAACAACGCCGCCGAGCCCAGAACGGTCACGAACCCGAGCAGCGGGACCGGTGACGTGGAGCGGCTCTCGCCGGGCGGACGTGTGGATGGGCGAGTCACCGCGTCATGGTAGGGCCGGCCCCCGGAAGGCGACACCCGGCCTGCCGAGATGACCCGTCCGCCGGATCAGACGGCGCCGAGGCCCTCGGTCGGCCGGTCCGATGGATGATCCGGAGCGTCGTCCGGCGAGGTCGGCTCGCTTTCCCGTGCGAGCCGGGCGGCCTCAGGGGATTCATGGCGTGTCCGCGACAACCGGATCCCGGTGAACGGGATGCGGACTTCCCGGAACACTTCGATCGAGACGAGGAACCCGCCGAACAGGAAGAGCACGCCCAGGAACTTGCCGAACTGGAACCACTCGGTCGACCCGAATCGATTGAGGCTGTCGGTCATCGTCGGGATGAATGCGCCGATGGCGATGAGGATCGTCGACGGGACCCGGCTGTGGATCCGCCCGGTGGCCAGAGCGCGGGCCGCACCGGGCAGCGACGCCACGAGGTTGACCGCGATCGCGATCGGGGCGATCAGCAGGTTGAACAGGAACTCGTCGCCTGGCTGATCTGGGTCGAGCGAGTACGCCAGGACGCGCCGCTTGGGCATGAAGACGTAGGTACTGAAGACAGCACCCAGGATCAGGGCGAAGGCGCCCGTGATGTTCATGAACGGCGTCAGGAGCCGAAGCTCGGGCGGGAACAGCGTGGCGACGGGCGCACCCGTCGCCGTGTCCACCGCGTACCCGGGCGCGGGCAGGACGCTGACCGCCATGAGGATGATGCTGAGGCCCGTGGCGCCGACGACGGCCGCTGCCGCGAGCCTCGGCCATCGATCGTTCTGGAAGTAGGTCTCGACGGCGACGGCCAGAGCCAGCAACCCGGCCGCGATGAAGTACAGGAGCGGCAGGGTCCCGGCGCCCTCGTACTCGGGACGGTTGCGAACCAGGAAGGTGAACAGTCCGGCGAGGAACAGGCAGAGCGCAAAGCTGTAGCCGAACCGGGTTCGTCCCAGCAGGTAGGCCGTCCCGAGGCCCAGCCAGCCTGCGGTCCAGACGGCACCGGTCAGGTACCAGGTTCGGTACAGCGCTTCGCTCCAGCCGCCGCCGCCGGCAAGCGCTTCGGTGCCCGCCGCGACTCCGTAGAACAGCATCCCGATGCCCCAGATCAACTGGTAGCCGCCCCGCCGCTCGCGCCACTGGTCGAACAGCGCCAGGCTGAAGACCAGCGCCAGAAGTGACGTGAGCGCCGGGAGGACAACGCCCGTGTCCATCGGCGTCAGTCTCCGTCCGCGCTGCGCTGATGCGCGGCGATGAACCTGAGCAGGAGGCGATCGAGCAGCGTCGAGGCATCTCCGTACAGCGCCGCCAGGCGAACGGGATCCAGGGACCGGCGTCGGCCGAGGCCGGCGATCTCCGCCAGGAAAGGCTGCCGCGCCGCAACGAACAGCGTCACCGCCTCGGTGAGGCTCGCCCCGTGATCCGCCAGTCGCCTCGCCTGATCGTCCACGATGGCGTTGGCGGCCGCCTCCGTCTGCGCGCGCAACGCGGCGTCGTCGGCGGAGTCGAGATACGCGACGAGCGCCTCCACGAGCCGCCGCCCGTCGCGCCGATACGCATCACGCTCCCGATCATCGCGCGGCGTCGCCGCCGACGCCGGGCCGGTCTCGTTGGCGTAGTGCCGCTGGTACAGGCGCTGGAAGCGTGACGGTGAGGCTCCCAGACTGGCGAGCGGCCGGATCGCCGTGCCGGGTCGACGCTCGGACGCCAGTCGCTCCAGGACCCTGCGGTCGAAGCGCCGATGACCGCCCGGGGTGGTCCATGCCGCGACGCGACCCTCATCGGCCCAGCGACGAAGCGTGTCCGGATCCACGCCCAGGAGGCGACTGGCCGGACCAAGCGAGAGCCATCGAGCGTCGCCGCGGGGTGGAGCTGCCATCGCGTCCGACAACGAAGTCCTCGAAAACGTAGGGAGGCGCCGAGAACCTGGGTGAATCTGGGTACCAGACCGACGCCCGGGCTGGCGGAGGATAGGACGGGCCTGCCGACGTGTCAACCGTGTCGCCCGTCCCGGCGCCGGGGACAGCCGGTGGGCGCCCGGAAGCCTTCGTCAGGCGGGAACGAACTCGTGATCGTCGCGGTGGATGCCGTCGCACAGGCCCCACCGAACCGCGTCCGCGGGGTCACCCTCGCCGCCGGGAAGGGGTACCGGACGCATGATCTCGCGGACCTCGCTCTTCCGGCAGTGGAGGTGACCCATCTCCGCCATCCAGCGGCGGACACACGCGGCATCGCCGTGGAACTGGAACGGGCCTGGATTCAGCGCCGGCCGCGCCGCCCAGGAGACGGCTGCCTCGGGCGCGACGATGTCCAGGACGTTGACCCTCCACGGCGTGCCGTCGATCACGCCGTGGCAACCGGAGCAACGGCGCGCGACGTTATCCGTGATGATCGTCCGGATCTGGACGCCCATGATCTCCATCGCGATCGATGGTAGCAGGGCCGCCGACCACGGCGCTCCGGTGGTGGTGGTACCCCCAAGGGGATTCGAACCCCTGATCTCCACCTTGAAAGGGTGGCGTCCTAGGCCTCTAGACGATGGGGGCATCGGCGACCTCGGCCGGGGGCCGAGTCTACCAGAGGAGCCGTGGACCCCAGCTCGAGCCACGACCCGGTGTGGACCGATGTCGCTCGCCAGCCGACTTCGCTGGTGCGGGCCGAGGCGGCTGCTCAGCCGGCGGCAAGCTGGAAGAGGATGAAGGCGCCGGCAAGGCAGGTTGCCGTGGCGATCGCCGCGAGCCCGCCGACGAGCCCGATCAGCAGCGATCGCCCGCCCTGCCCCTCGCGGCCGGCTCGCAGGGTGGCGCTGAAGCTGTACGCGGTCAGGGCGGCGAACACGATCGCCAGGACGACGGCCCCGGATGCCAGCAACGGGATCTGAGAGGCGTCGCGGACGGTGATCGCGTACAGGACGTAGGCGACCGAGGCGAGGAGCGCGACCGTGAGGAAGACGACGCCCGGCGATAGCCGCCGTCCGCGTCGCTCCGACGAGCGGCCCGTGGATCGCTGCGTCATGGCACCGCCTCCCCGAACGATCGATGGTAGATGGCGACGTTATACGAAAGCCGCGGTCGCGTCAGACGCTCGATGACGGGCCCCGCGTCGTCGCCGAACGCCGCGGACAGGAACTCGGCGGCGTCGTCCAGGCTGGCGAACGTCCACCAGCAGTGGACCACGTGGATCTTGAACCCGGCGCTCAGGAACGGCCCGCTGCGCCGGCTCCACGAGCCATGCTCCGGGAGCGTTCCACGCAGGTCCGCCACGTCGTCGCGACCGTAATCGTGGACCACCAGCAGCCGACCTCCGGGTCGCAGCAGGCGACCGGCCTGCTGCATCTCGTCCGGAGCGACGCCGCGGAAGGCGGACCAGCACGCGACGACGACGTCGGCCGACGCGTCCGGAGCCGCGAACTGGTCGGGTCCACGCGCCTCCACCAGGCTGACCCGGGCGCCCAACTCCGCCAGCCGGCCGGCGAGCAGCCCCGACGCCCCGTCGACCAGCACCACATCGCGCTCGGCGACCGGGCCCAGGGCCTCCAGGGCACGAGGGATCTTGCCCTCGATGTCCAGGGCTCTGGCGAGATGTTCGGCAAGCCGGGGGGCCAGCTCGATCGGGAGGTCTGCCACGAGACGGCGAGTATAGGGGGCACCCTGCGCTGGGTCGGCCCGCCGGCGATGACGGCCGTGCGAGCCGCCGGCGGCTCAGGCCGTCGTCACGCGCCAGAGGCTGCCCGCCCGCGGGGCGATCGTCGCTGTTCCGCGACCGCCCGCGATCGTCGCCGGTTCGGGACGCCGGGCCCCATCGAGGTCGACCGGGACGAGCGTCGCGCGGTCGACCCCGGCCAGCATCACGTCGAACGTCGCGGACTCGCTACCGGCGTTGACGCCGACGACGAACCGATCGCCCTCGAGCCGTCGCTCGAAGGCGATGGCCGACCCCGCGGCGGCAAGCATCGCCATGGACCCGTGGCGCAGCGCGGCCTGTGCGCCGCGCATCCGCAGGACGGACCGGACGTAGGAGCGCAGGGCAAGGTCCCAGCGATCCTCGTCCCAGGGGAATGCACCGCGGCAGCCGGGATCGTTGCCGCCCGTCAGCCCCACCTCGTCCCCGTAGTAGACACATGGGGCCCCGGGCAACGTGGCCTGGAGCAGCGTTGCCATTCGCAAGGCTGCCGTGTCCCCCCCGAGGACCGTCAGGGCGCGCGGGGAGTCGTGGGAGCCGATCAGGTTCAGCTGGACCGCCACGACGTCGGGGTCGTACGCGCCCAGCAGTCCTTCGAGGCGGGAACCGAAGCCGGGACCGTCGAGCGGTCGCAGGTGGCGACTGAACTCGTGATGCGCGGCCACGATCGCGCGGTCCAGACTGGGTCCGGCCACGAAGCCGAGGATCGCCTCGGCCAGCGGGTAGTCCATGAGCGCATCGAAGCGGTCGCCGCGCAGCCACTCGGGAGCGACGTCCCAGACCTCGCCGACGAGATACGCCTCGGGATCGACGGCGCGGCAGCGCTCTCGGAACGCCCGCCAGAACGTCTCGTCATCGATCTCTCCCGGGACGTCGAGTCGCCATCCGTCGATGCCGAACCGCAGCCAGTGTTCGGCCACCGACAGCAGGTACTCGCGGACCGCCGGGTGGTCGGTGTTGAGCTTGGGTAGCGCCGGCATGCCCCACCACGCCTGGTAGCCCAGCGATCCGGCGTCGATGACTTC
>JAOUEG010000164.1 GCA_029858845.1 Chloroflexota bacterium
GGCGGCTCGCGACGACTCGTCCGGAGGCGGATCCGAGCCCGCGACGAGCCCGTCGTAGAACGTCAGGGCGGAGGCGATCGTCGCGAAACCGGCCTGCTCCTCCTCCGACAGGGACTCGATCTCGATGGCCCGGAGACGCACGCCGAAGGCCGACCGAAGGCGAGCGTAGGTGCTGCCCACGGGCCGGCCCCGATGCTCGTCCACGACACGTTCGCCGAACGCCGTGAGCAGGGCGAGCCAGTCCGCCTCCAACCGTTCGAAGGCGGTGCGCGGTTCTGGCCTGGCTCCGTCCTCGACGTGCATCGCGCTGGGACTCTACCGCGGACGATGCCCGCCCTGTCACCATGGGGCGATGCGCATCCGATTCCTCGGCGGTGCGACGACCGTGACGGGCTCCCAGTTCCTGCTGTGCACGGACCGGGCGAGGGTCCTGATCGACTGCGGCATGTTCCAGGGAAGCCCCAACGAGGCGATCAGGAACCGGGTGCCGTTCGCGTTCGATCCGGGTGAGCTCGACGCCGTCGTGCTGACCCATGCCCACCTGGACCACTGCGGGCTCCTGCCGCTGCTGGTCCGCGAGGGGTACGGCGGCGTCGTCCACGCCACGGCGGCAACGGTGGAGCTGGCCTCGCTCGTCCTCCGCGACTCCGGCAATCTCCACGAGCAGTTCGCCAAGCGCGATGCGCGCTGGGAGGCGCGGCATCCCGACCGGGCGGAGGCCGAGGACCGCCGCCAAGCCGAAGCATTCCAGGCGGCGGTCGAACTTGCCAGGGCGGGCGGCGACGAGGCGGAGCGCGTCGACGAGACGCATGATGCCGACGGCAGCAGCTCGACCGCCGGATGGCCGCGCGACCCGGAGGCGGAGCTGCGTGCCCAGCCAGCGATGGTCGACGTCGACCTCGACGCGCCCCTCTACACGGTCGCCGACGCGGAGCGGGCCATCGAGCACTTCGCGACGATCGACTACGACGAGGAGCGCGAGGTCGCGCCGGGGGTCTGGGCGACGTTCCTGGACGCCGGCCACATCCTCGGTTCGGCGATCATCCGGCTCCGGGTGCGGAACCACGCCGACGGGGCGGAGCGGGTGATCGTCTGCTCCGGCGACCTGGGGCGGCCGGGTACGCCGATCCTACGCGATCCCACGGCTCTGACCGCCGCGGACTACGTGCTCGTCGAGTCCACGTACGGTGGCCGCGAGCACGGTCCCCGGGACGAGGCCATCGGGCTGCTCGCCGACGTGGTCCGCCTCGTGGCAGACGCCAAGGGCGTGTTGCTGGTGCCGGCCTTCGCGATCGGGCGGACCCAGGAGCTTGTCTGGGAGCTCGATCGGCTCATCGACCGTGGTGAGATCCCGATGCTGCCGCTCTACCTCGATTCGCCGATGGCGTCACGGGCCTCCGAGATCTATCGCCGCCATCCCGACGCCTACGACCAGGTCACGCGGGACCTGCTCCGGTCCGGCGACACCCCCCTCGACTACCCGAAGCAGATCGTCACGACCGACGTCCGGGACTCCCAGGCGATCGAGCGCGCGCCGCGTCCATACATGATCGTCGCCTCGAGCGGGATGCTCACCGGGGGGCGCGTCGTGAGCCACCTGCGCAACCTCATCGACGATCCGCGAGCCGTCCTGCTGTTCGTCGGCTACCAGGGCGCCGGGACCCTGGGCGCGCACCTCCAGGCGGGAGCCGAGGAGGTGCGGCTCGATGGTCAGGTCCGCCGGGTGCGCTGTCAGATCCGGTCCATCAGCGGCTTCTCGGCGCACGCTGACGAGTCGGAGCTGCTCGACTGGCTGCGCCGCTTCGGCGAGGGACGGCGGCCGGGTGAGCCCGGATATCCGCGCCGGGTCTTCCTGGTTCACGGCGACCCGGAAGCCCAGGTCAGCCTGGAGCCCCGTGTCCGCGCTCTGGGGTTCGCCACGCACGTGCCCCATTGGCACGAAGAGGTGGAGCTCGAGTAGCCGGGTGGTGGCCGCCGTTCGGATCGGGCGCGCATCAGTCGGTGAGGTGCAGCTCCGCGAGCACGGTCGGTTCGCCGACCTCCTCGGTCACCGTGAAGCCCGCTGCCCTGGCCGTCCGGCGCATCCCCGTGTTGGTCGGCAGCATCTCGGCCCAGATGCGCTGCACGCCTTCGTCGCGACCGATCTGGACGAGGCGAGTCAGCAACTCCGTCCCGAGGCCGCGTCCCTGCCAGCGGTCGACGACGAGGATGGCGAACTCGGCGGTGGGCATGTGGTGCTCCTTGGAGAGCCGCCCGACGGCCGCGATCCTGCGCGAGCCGTCCGCCTCCCGGTGCTCGGCCACGAGGGCGACCTCGCGGTCGTAGTCGTTGAAGCAGACCCGGGTCAGGCGTTCGTGGGCGGTCCGTTCCGACAGGCCCAGGAGCTCGAAGTAGCGAGAGTAGACGGTCGCCTCGGTCAGCTCCTCGTGGAACCGGACCATGGCCGGCTCGTCCTCCGGCCGGATCGGACGGATGACGAACTCGGTCCCGTCCTCGGTGGCCCATGTCGTCACGTACTTCCGGGGGTAGGGCCTGATCGCGAGTCGCGGCAGGTCGCCCGCCTCGATCCCGGGATCATGCAGCAGGATCCGGGCATCGAGGGCGATCAGCCGCTCCGGTGAGGCCAGCAGCGGGTTGATGTCCAGTTCCTTGATCCAGCGCTGCTCGACCACGAGCAGGCTGAAGCGCACCAGCAGCTGCTCGAGGGCGAGGACGTCGATCGGCTCGCGTCCACGGATCCCGCCGAACGCGGCCGCGATCGTCGTCCGCTCGATCATCTTGCGCGCCAGCGTCGTGTTGAGCGGCGGCAGGCCGAGGGCCCGGTCACGGAAGAGCTCCACCAGCTGGCCGCCCATCCCGAAGAGCAGCACCGGTCCCACCTGGGGATCGATGGACGAGCCCAGGATCAATTCGTATCCGCTGTAATTGATCATCGGCTGGACGGTCACGCCCTCGAAGTGCTCGGCACCACGGGTTGCCGTGACCGACTCCTCGATGGAGCGCCACGCATCGCGGACCGCGTCGTCATCGACGAGGTTGAGCCGTACGCCGCCGACGTCCGTCTTGTGCGTGACCGTGTGGCTGAAGAGCTTCACCACGACCGGATAGCCGATCGCGGTCGCGGCCTCGACCGCCTCGTCGGCACTTCGCGCGATGCGCGTCTCCGTGATGGGGATCCCGTAGCCCGCGAGGACGGCCTTCGATTCGACCTCGGTCAGGATCGTTCGCCCCTCGGCTCGTGCGGCGTCGATGATGCCCGCGACGCGGGCACGATCGATCAGGTGCTCCGTGTCGTCCGGCATGACCGGGGTCTCGTACAGCTGATCCAGGTCCTTGGCGGATCGCCACAGGTAGTTGAACATCTGGACGGCGGTATCCGGATACGAGAACGTCGGGATCCCCGCCCGGCTGAGGATCGCCGACCCTTCCTCGACGTCCCGGCCGCCCATCCACGACGCGAGGACGGGCTTGCCCGGGATGTGGGCGAAGGGGAGCAGGGCTCTCGCGGTCTCGGTCGGGTCGGTCATCGCCTGCGGCGTGAGGATGACGAGCATCCCGTCGGCCGCCGGATCGCCGGCGGCGATCTCGAGGGCCTTCGCGTATCGCTCCGGTGGGGCGTCGCCGATGATGTCCACCGGGTTGTTGTGGCTCCAGGAGGGAGGCAGCACCTCGTTGTAGGCCTGCATGACCGCCTCGGACAGCTCGGTCGGGCGACCACCGCCGCCCACCAGCGCGTCCGTCGCCAGGACGGCCGGGCCGCCGGCGTTGGTCACGATGGTCAGGGCCGGCCCCTTCGGCCGCGGCTGCCTGTCCAGGACCTCGGCCATCCCGAACAGGTCCGAGATCCGGTCCACGCGCAGCACGCCGACCCGGCGGAACGCCGCGTCGAGGACCTCGTCCGAGCCGGTCAGCGACCCCGTGTGCGAAGCGGCCGCCTTGGCGGCCTGGGCCGTCCGCCCCGGCTTGATGACGATGATCGGCTTCGTGAGGGCGACCTCGCGAGCCGCTGACAGGAAGGCGCGGGCGTCGCCGATCGTCTCCATGTAGATGAGGATGCTCTTGGTGCTGGGGTCGTCGCCGAGGTAGGTGATGATGTCGCCCCAGCCCACGTCCAGCATCGATCCCAGCGAGATCACCGAGCTGAAGCCGACGCCCTCCTGGAGGCTCCAGTCGAGGACCGCGGTCAGAAGCGCCCCGCTCTGGCTGATGAATCCGACCGAACCCTTCGGAGCCATGCCGGCCGCGAACGTGGCGTTGAGGCCGCCGACCGGGTTCATCACGCCCAGGCAGTTGGGGCCGACCACCCGGATCCCCGCGGCGCGAGCCTCGGCGAGGACCTGCCGCTCCAGGGCCGCACCTTCCTCGCCGACTTCGCGGAAGCCCGCCGAGATGATGATCACGCCGCGCACGCCCTTCGCGGCGCACTCCGCCATGAGGCCCGGCGCGCTGGCCGCAGGCGTCACGATGACGGCCAGGTCCACGGCGTCCGGGATCGCCTCGAGGCTGGGGAACGCCTTGACGCCGAGGACGCTGGAGCGCTTCGGATTGACCGGGAAGACCGTGCCCCCGAACGGGCTGCTGATGAGGTTCCACAGGACGTCGCGGCCGACGCTGCCGGCTTTCTCGGTCGCCCCGATCACGGCGACCGATGCGGGCCGGAAGATCGCTTCCAGCGGCTGACGGGTCGCCCGGAGCACGTCCAGGGCCTTGTCCGTGGCGCGGCGCGGGGCGGGCGCTGCATCGGTGGTGGTCATGTCGATCCTCGCATGCCCGCGGTGGCGGGCTGGTCACGGCGCATCCGGCGCGGAGGGCCGTCCCAACGAGAGTACCCCCGACGTCGGTCGGACGCGTGCTGTGGCGAATCCGCTGGA
>JAOUEG010000007.1 GCA_029858845.1 Chloroflexota bacterium
ATCGTCGGGGCGATCTGCTCGATGGCCTCCGGGATCATCGGGATGTACATCAGCGTCAAGGCCAACGTGCGCACGGCTTCAGCGGCACGTCGCAGCCTGGTCGAGGCGGTCCAGGTCGCGATGCGTGGTGGCGCGGTCTCCGGCTTCCTCGTGGTCGCCCTGTCGCTGCTCGGCGTGTGGGGGATCTTCACGGCCTATTCCACATTCATCGGCGATGTCACCGTCGCCGAGGCGCCGTTCCTCATCGTCGGGTTCGGGTTCGGTGCGTCATTCGTCGCCCTGTTCGCTCAGCTCGGAGGCGGGATCTACACGAAGGCCGCGGACGTCGGGTCGGACCTCGTCGGCAAGGTCGAGAAGGGGATCCCGGAGGACGATCCCCGCAACGCCGGTGTCGTCGCGGACCTCGTCGGCGACAACGTCGGTGATTGCGCCGGTCGTGGAGCGGACCTGTTCGAATCCACCGCGGCCGAGAACATCGGCGCGATGATCCTCGGGGTCGGCGTCTACGCCATCGCCGCCTCGGCCGGCTGGCCGAACCCCGAGGCATGGATCTTCTTCCCGCTGGTCGTTCGTGCGTTCGGCCTCCTCGCGACGATCGTGGCGATCTTCTTCGTCCGCGGCAAGGAGACCGAGGACCCGATGAACATGCTCAACCGCGGGTACTGGGTCACGACCCTGCTGTCCGTGGTGGGGCTGGCGATCACGACCGCCGTGATGATGGACACCAACGGCACCGTGGGTGAGGCCTTCGGCCTGCCGACCTGGGTCTACTTCTTCGCCGCCGGGATCGTCGGCCTGGCGACCAGCGTCGCGTTCGTCTACATCACGCAGTTCTACACCGCCGGCTCGTACCGACCCGTGCGGGAGATCGCCGAGGCATCCAAGACCGGCCCGGCCACCAACATCATCTCGGGTACCGCCGTCGGGTTCGAGACCACGGCCGTCACGGCCATCACCATCGGGATCGCGCTGTTCGTCAGCCACTGGCTGGGCGACCAGGCGGGCCTGGTCTCCGTGGACGGCCGCAATGTCGGCGGCATCTTCGGCACCGCGGTCGCGACCATGGGAATGCTCATGACGACGGCCTACATCCTGGCCATGGACACCTTCGGCCCGATCACGGACAACGCCGGCGGCATCGCCGAGTTCAGCCGGGCCGAGGCAGGTGCGCGCGAGATCACGGACCGCCTGGACGCCGTCGGCAATACGACGAAGGCCCTCACCAAGGGCTACGCGATCGCCTCGGCGTCGCTCGCCGCGTTCCTTCTGTTCAGCGCGTACATCGACAAGATCAACCTGATCCAGACCCGCCGGATCGAAGCGGGGATCCCGGGCGCAGAACTCCTCGAGGCGGTCAATCTCGCGAACGTGAACGTGTTCATCGCCGCGCTGCTGGCCGCGATGCTCGTCTACTTCTTCAGCTCACTCGCGATCCGCGCCGTCGGGAAGACGGCGCAATCGATCATCGTCGAGGTCCGCCGACAGTTCCGCGAGATGCCCGGGATCATGGACTACACCCAACGCCCGGACTACGCCCGCGTCGTGGACATCACGACGAAGGCGGCCCTGCGCGAGATGGTCGCGCCGGGCCTGGTCGCCGTCGGTACGCCGATCGTCGTCGGTATCCTGCTGGGTTACGAAGCGGTGGCCGGTATGCTCATGGTCGGTACCATCGCCGGCGTCCTGCTCGCGACCGTGCTGAACAACGGCGGTGGCGCATGGGACAACGCCAAGAAGTACATCGAATCGGGCCAGCTCAAGGATGACCAGGGCACGGTCCTCGGCAAGGGCTCGGAGGCGCATGCTGCCGCCGTCGTCGGCGATACGGTCGGCGATCCGTTCAAGGACACCGCCGGCCCGTCGCTCCACGTCCTCGTCAAGCTCCTGGCGACGATCACCCTGGTGCTCGCCCCGCTGTTCATCCGCTGATCGAGTCGCCACCTCGGACGGCTGCCGTGCCTGAGCGGTGCGAGGGCCCCAGCTGATGGATCCTCTGCTGCAGGCGCTGATCATGGGGATCGTGCAGGGACTCACCGAGTTCCTGCCGGTCTCCTCGTCCGGTCACCTCATCCTGGTCCCGTACCTGTTCGGCTGGGACGACGCTTTCATCAATTCGCTGGCGTTCAGCGTGATGCTCCACCTGGGTACCCTCGTGGCACTGCTCGGGTATTTCCGGCGCGACTGGGTCCGGCTCGTCCCCGCCGGGCTCGCCGCCATCCGTGACCGCTCCTTCCGCGGCGACGCTGATCGCAAGCTCGCCTGGCTGCTAGCCGCCGCGACCGTCCCGGCGGCCCTGGTGGGCTACTTCCTCAGCGACATCATCGAAACCCAGGTTCGCGAAGTCGAGTTGGTCGCGGTCATGTTCGTCGTGGGTGCCGCGATCCTGTGGACCGCCGATCATGTCGGCGCCAGGACGAAGGACGTCGGAGACGTGTCGTTCCCGGTCGCCATCGGTATCGGGGCCGCCCAGGCCCTGGCCCTGGTGCCCGGCATCAGTCGCTCCGGCATCTCCATCTCGGCCGCTCGCTTTGCCGGCCTGGACCGACCCGCTGCGGCTCGGTTCGCGTTCCTGATGGCGACTCCGATCACGCTCGGGGCGATCGTGTTCGAGGCTCGCAAGATCGCTACCGGCGAGGCGGCCGTCACGGTCGAGGCGGGACCACTCTTCGTCGGGTTGCTGGCGTCGCTCGTATCGGGCGTTCTGGCGATCCACTTCATGCTTCGCTACCTGCGGACCCGCTCGCTCGACATCTTCGTGTGGTACCGGCTAGGCGTGGCGGCGCTCATGCTGGTTGTCGTACTGACCCGCTGAGACATTCGCGGTGGAGGTCATGAAGCAGCTCCGGCAACGGGCGATCCGCGACCTCGTGGACCAACGTCCGATCCGGACGCAGCAGGAACTGGCCGCCGCGCTGCGCGAGCGCGGCTTCCGGACCACCCAGGCCACGGTCTCGCGGGATGTGGCGGATCTCGGGCTCGTCAAGGTTGCGCGGGAAGGCACCTCAGCGTATGCCTTGCCGCCGCGCCTCATCGAGGCAGAAACGTCCGGCGAGGACCGGCTTCGAAAGCTCCTCGCGGATCTGCCACTCGAGGTCCGCGAGGCGGGCCTCCTGCTCGTGCTGCGCACGCTCCCGGGGTCGGCCCACGCGATCGCCGCGGCTCTCGACCGGGCCCGATGGCCGGAGGTCGTGGGTTCCATCGCCGGGGACGACACCGTATTCGTCGCCGTGCCGGACCGCGGCTCCCTCCAGCGCGTGAAGCGCCGTCTGGCACGCCTTGCCGGAGGCGACTGACTGATGCGCCCCGGGGTTCGAAACGACGGGCGAATCTGGTAACGTCATGATCGGCCAGGCGGCGCTGGCGGTCTGCCAGCGACCGTATGTCAGGCGGGGCATGATCGTCCGCCGGGGCTCGGCACCGCCAGGGTCCGGCGGCCGGAGGTCGCACCCGTGGACCTGTACCGGATCAAGCCTGCGTTGCTCCGGGGACTCGAGCCGCTGCTCGTCCGTCTGGAACGCTCCGGGGTCTCACCCGACGCCCTGACCCTTGCCGCCGTCCCGATTGCGGCCATCGCCGGTGCGGCCGTCCTCGTTTCGACGTCGACCCCCGCGTTGCTGGTTCTGGTCCCCATCGCCGCCGGGCTTCGCATCCTCCTCAACCTTCTCGATGGGGCATTGGCGCGGCGGACGGGGCGGATCCACCCGCGCGGCGAGTTCTATAACGAGGTCGGTGATCGCATGGCTGACGTCCTGATGCTCGCGCCGGTCGCCGCGGTTCCCGAGGCACACGGGCCGACCGTGCTTCTGGGGGTGACCGTCGGGGTGTTGGCGAGCTTCGCGGCGGTAGCGACGAAGGCGGCCGGCGGGTCGCGCTCGTACCGGGGCCTCCTTTCAAAACCCGGTCGCATGGTCCTCCTGTCGGTTACCGCGATCGCCGTCATCGTCATCGGGCCCGTGGCGTGGGGCCCGTTCGGTCCGCTTCTCCTGCTGGGCACCGGCGTGACTCTCGCGGAGCGCCTCGTTGTCGGGGTTCGGGAGCTGCCATGAGTCCGGTCGAGCAGGCGGCGTTGACCGTGGCCGCGATCGCCGTGGCGGGCGCGCTGGTGGCCCTGCTTGCGGGTCCGGTCCTGCGACGCCGCGGTTCGGCGCTCAAGCCCGCTGTCGTACGGGCTCGGGCCCTCAGCTACGCGATGCTCGCCGGCGTGCTCGTCGTGGCACTGCTGGTCGGGCTGCCGGCCGTCACGGTGCTGGTGGCCGCGATCGCGGGGGCGGCACTGCTGGAGTGGTCTCGCCTGGCGACGCTCCCGACGCGCCACGTGGTCGCGCTCGAGTTGAGCAGTCTCGTCGTCCTGCTGGGGACGGCGATCCGTGGGACCGAGGTGGCGGACCTGCTCGTCGGCGGGCTCGTGCTGGCCGGGGCCCTGCTCCCGGTGGTCAGGCCGGATACCACGCGGGCGATCCGCGACTTCGGCATCGCCGCAGTGGGGCTGATCATCATCAGCGTCATGCTGGCGCATGGGGTGGCGATGGTCGCCGAGCGGGGTGAGACTGGGCTGGTCCTGTTCGGCGCGGTAGCCCTCGGCTGTGCCGGCTCGGACGTGGGGGCGTTCATCGTCGGAAAGCGGTTCGGCTCGGTGCCGCTATCGCCGGCCCTCTCTCCGTCCAAGACCCGAGAAGGCCTTGTGGGGAACCTGCTCGGCGCGGCTGTGGGCATCGGTCTGCTCACGCCGATGATGCTCGAGATCGGTGGGCCGCTGCTGGTCGTCGGGCTCGTCCTGATCGTCGCCGTCGGGTCGGTCTGGGGCGACCTGCTCGAATCCGCGGCGAAGCGCGAGTTCGGCGTGAAGGATGCGGGCAGCTGGTTGCCGGGGTTCGGGGGCATCCTGGATCGCGTCGACTCGCTCCTCCTTGCCCTGCCGGTCACGTACTGGGCGCTGCGGATCGCCGACAGCGCGGCAGGCTGAGATGCCAGCCTGGCAGCTGTCACGCGCCGCCGGCGTAGGCCGCGAGGTCGTCCACCGGCTGGTCGGGCCGGTCCTGGGATCGCTCGTCGGCGGCCCACGCATCTTGGGCCGGGAGTGGCTCGCCGAGTTGCCGGCCCCGTCGCTGATCTGCCCCAATCACCAGAGCCATCTCGACATCCCGGTCCTGCGCCGCTCGCTCGGGAGCCATGGCCGCTGGCGCCTGGCCATCGCGGCGGCCGATGACTACTGGTTCCAGCGACGGTCATACCGGCTGGTCGTGTCCTGGTTTGCCGCGATCCCGTTCCGCCGGATCGGCAGCGGTGCCGGATCCATCCACGCCGTGGAGTCGCTCCTGGCCGACGGCTGGCGGGTCGTGATCTTCCCCGAGGGGACTCGAAGCCGGACCGGGGACGTCGGTCCATTCAAGCCCGGAGCGGCGCTGATCGCCGTTCAGACCGGCGTGCCCGTCGTCCCGGTCCGGATCGACGGCCTGTGGGCGATCCTGCCTCCCGGCTCGTGGCGGCCACGCCGTGGACGCGCGACCGTCCGGTTCGGAGAGCCGCTCAGAGCCGCCCCGGGCGAGTCCGCTCGGGCGTTCACCGCGCGCCTGGAGGCCGCGGTGCGTGGCCTCGGGCCGATCTCGACGTGAGCTGGTCGTGACGGACGGCCAGATCGCCGCCTGGAGCGCGGAGCCCGCGGTCATCGCCCTCCTCCTGCTGTGGGGAATCGGTGAGGCGATCGCACTGCCGATCGTCCCCGACGTGCTGCTTGGACTGATGGCGCTGGCCTCGCCGGCGGCGCTCGGCGCGCCGCTCGCGGCGGCGATCATCGGTGGGGTGCTGGGTGCGATCGCCCTGCGCGCGCTGCTCCGCGTCCGTCCGTCACTCGTTCGGCGAATCCTCGACGTCCAGCCGGGCATTGGTACGCAGGGGATGGCCGAGGCGCGGCGTCGGATCGAGGCCGGGGCGATCCAGGCATTCGCCCAGATCGGGCCCGGATTGCCGCTCAAGGCATACGTCGCCACCCTCCTTCAGGTCGACCCGGCGAGCGGGCATGCCAGGGTCGCGACGCTGGCCCTCGTCAACCGGATCAGTCGTCTCCTTCCCGTGGTCGCGGCCTTCGCCCTGGTGGGTCTTGCGGGGCGTGCGGCCGGGCTCTCGCCCGCTGCCTTGGTCCCCGCCTACGCCGTCGGATGGACGGCGTTCTACCTGGTCTTCTGGTGGATCCGCCGCGGATGACCCCGCATCCCGGAAGCCGCAGGTTCGAACTCGGGCGTGCAACGCGTCGCCGACCCTTCGCCCGCCACTCGTAGCGCCGTCGACGAGATGGCAGATGATCGGCTTGGCTTTGACACCTGCCGGTCGCCCGCCTACCATTCGGGTCCGGTCGGAACTTCAGGCGCGCGGCATCCAACCGCGATGAGCCTGGAGTTCTTTCCATATCTCTGAGCGACCGCGAATCGGTTGACCCACCATCCGACCACCTGCACTGCGGGGGCCACCGGCATGAACAGCAAGCCCACCTATCTCTCCAAGGACGGCCTGCACAAGCTGCGCGCCGAACTGGACGAGATGATCTCCGTCAAGCGGCCCGAAGTCGCCAACAGGATCCACGATGCCAAGGAGCACGGCGATCTCTCCGAGAACGCGGAGTACGAGGACGCCAAGAACGAGCAGGCGTTCGTCGAGGGTCGGATCCAGACCCTCGAGGCGCTCATCAAGAACGCCACGATCATCGACGAGAACCACTCGACCGACCACGTCCAGATCGGCTCCACCGTGGCCGTCGAGAGCGCTGACGGCAAGACCACCTTCACCATCGTCGGCTCGGCTGAGACCAACCCGGCGGAAGGCCGGATCTCGAACGAGAGCCCGGTCGGTCGCGCCCTGCTCGGCAAGAAGAAGGGCGACAAGGTCGTGGTCCAGGTCCCTGCCGGTGACTCCGTCTACAAGATCGTCGGCATCAGCTGACCACCGGCTGGATGGCGGCACGGGCCCGCCGATAGACGAGGCACTACGTGGACTGGGCCGACGAGCTCGCGACACGGGTCCGCGATAGCGGCCCCCAGGTCGTCAACGACTCCAAGACGCCATCGGGGACGGTGCACGTCGGGTCGCTCCGCGGTCCGGTCATCCTGGACACGATCACGCGCGCCCTCCGGGCGAACGGCGTGGAAGCCACGCTCCTATACGGGGTCGACGACCTCGATCCCATGGACGCCCAGGCGCTTCTGACCCCGGACGCGATCGAGCGCGAGATGGGGCGCCCGCTGGCCCACGTCCCGGATCCGGCCGGCGACTGCCATGGCTCGTACGCGCGGCATTTCGCCGGCATCTTCATCGATACCTTCGCCGGTCTCGGCATCCATCCGGATCGGTATTACTGGATGAGCGAGATCTACCCCACCGGCGCGATGGACCCGTACATTCGGACTGCGCTCGACCGGGCGGCCCTCGTCCGCGACATCTACCGTCGCGTGGCGAACGTCCAGCACCCGGACACGTGGCACCCGGTCGGTCTGATCTGTCCGCAATGCGGCAAGGTCGGCACGACGATCGTCACCGACTGGGACGGCGAGAGGGTGCACTTCGAATGTCGGGCCCGGCACGTCGAATGGGCCACCGGCTGCGGGGCGACGGACTGGGTGAGCCCGTTCGGTGGCGCGGCCAAGCTTCCCTGGAACCTGGAGTGGGCCGCTCAGTGGTCGCTGTTCGGTGTCACGATCGAACCGTGTGGAAAGGACCTTTCCACGGCAGGCGGATCGCGTGACCGGAGCGACGCCATCGCGCGCGAGATCTTCGAGCGCGAACCGCCGCTCAACGTGCCCTACGAGTTCCTCAATATCGGCGGGAAGAAGATGTCCACCTCGAAGGGCCGCGGCGCCGCCGCCCACACCATCGCCGAGGTCATCCCGCCCGAGCAGCTCCGGTTCCTGCTCCTGCGACCCCGCCCGAACCATGCCATCGACTTCGACCCTGACGGCACGGACCAGATCCCGCGCCTGTTCGACGAGTTCGACAAGTTCGCGGCGGCGACGGCCGGGCGAGCGGTGAAGGGCGAATTGCCACCGGGCCATGCCGCCACGTTCCGGTACTCGCTCCTGGAAGCGTCCGCCGACGTCGACGTCGAGGCGGCCGCTTTCCGCCCGAGCTTCAGTCATCTCGCGATGCTGGTCCAGATCCCCGGCGTCGATGTCGCCGAGCGCGCGACCGACGAGAAGGGGAGCGCCCTCACGCCCCGTGAGACCGCGATCCTCGAGGAGCGCGAGGGCGCTGCCCGCGGCTGGCTCGCGGTCTATGCACCGGATCGCGCCGTGATCCGCGTCCACGACACGCTTCCGGTAACTGCCGCGGAGTTGGACGACGCCCAGCGCGGGTTCCTCGCCGCCTTGGCGGACGCCGTCGGACCGGACGCTCCATCCTCGGCCGGCGACGATTGGCAGAACGCGATCTTCGCCGTCGCGACGGAGGTCGAGTTGCCGGCCGGCCGTGCCTTCGACGCCATCTACCGCGCCTTCCTGGGTCGCCCCAATGGTCCTCGCGCGGGCTGGCTCCTGGCGAGTCTCGCGCCACGGTTCGTGCTCGAGCGCTTGCGCGAGGCAGCGGCGAGGCCCGGCGGCGCGGCCGCTGTCGATGTGCCGATGGGAGGTGCAGCATGAGTGTCGGCCTGCAGCGACTCCGTGAGGAACCGGACGCCATCCGGAGAGGTGCGGTCGACAAGGGCGAGGATCCCCTCCTCGTCGACCGTGCCCTCGAGCTGGACACCCACCGGCGGGCACTTCTCGGCGAGAGCGAGCGGCTCAAGGCGGAGCGCAACAGCGTCTCGAAGCAGGTCGGCACGGCCATCAAGGGAGGCGCCTCGCCGGACGGCCCGGAGGTCGCCGAGCTGAAGGCTGCGTCTGTCGCTGCCGGCGAGCGCATCACCGCCCTGGACACCGAGCTCGTGGAGATGGAGGCTGCCCTCGACGAGCTCCTGCTGCGCATCCCGAATCCGGCCGATCCTGAAGTCCCCGTCGGCGGCGAGGAGGCCAACCTCACGGTCCGCACGTGGGGCGAGGCGATCCCCCATGCCGCGGACGGCTGGGATCGAAAGCCTCACTGGGAGCTGGGTGAGGCGCTCGGCATCCTGGACAACGCCCGCGGTGCGAAGATCGCGGGCTCCGGCTTCCCGGTCTACAAGGGTGCCGGCTCCGCACTCCAGCGCGGCCTCATCTCGTGGTTCCTCGACGTGCACACCCGCGAGCACGGGTTCACCGAGGTCTGGCCACCGGCGGTCGTCAACACGGCGAGCGCCACCGGGACGGGGCAGATCCCGGACAAGGAAGACCAGATGTACGTCGTCACCCGTGATGAACTGTACCTGGTTCCAACGGCCGAGGTCCCGGTCACGAACCTACACCGGGACGAGATCCTGGAAGCGGCGGAGCTGCCCATCCGCTACGCCGCCTACACGCCGTGCTTCCGGCGCGAGGCCGGCGCGGCCGGCAAGGACACGCGCGGGATCCTGCGGGTCCACCAGTTCGACAAGGTGGAGATGGTCCTGTTCGAGCGGCCGGAGGATTCACCGGCAGCGCTCGAGTGGATGACGGAGCGCGCGGAGATCCTGCTCCAGCGCCTCGGGCTCGCCTATCGCGTCCTGCTGATGAGCACACGGGAGATGGGCTTCGTCCAGGCCAAGAAGTACGACCTGGAGGTCTGGTCCCCGGGCGTGGAGCGCTGGCTGGAGGTCAGTTCCTGCTCCAACTTCCGGGACTACCAGGCGCGCCGGATGGCCATCCGGTATCGACCAGAGGCGGGTGCCAAGCCCGAACTCGTCCACACGCTCAATGGGTCGGGACTCGCGCTGGCCCGGGTCGTGGCGGCCATCCTCGAGACCTACCAGCGGCCGGATGGTTCCGTGGTTGTGCCTGACGTGCTTCGCCCCTATCTTGGGCGAGATACCATCTCTGCGACAGCCTGAACAGGCCGTGGAGGTGACGGAGGGACGATATGAGTTCGCCGGTCGAATGGCAGGCTCCAGAACCTGAGGCGGGGCCCGCGCCAGGTCTTGAATTCGCGGATCCAGGAGGCAGGCTGGTCGCGTACATCGTGGACATCCTGTTGAACATGGTGATCGTGGTCGCCCTCTCGATCCTGGCCGGGCTGGCGGTCGTGACGGTCCCCGTGCTCGCCGTCCTGCCGGTGCTGGCGATCCTCATCGTCCCGCTCCTCTACTTCCCGTACTACTGGCAACGGGACGGTCAGACGCCCGGGATGCGGATGATGCGCATCAAGGTCGTACGCGATATCGACGGCGGGCCCGTCTCGTGGGGCGGAGCCATCCTTCGCCTGATCGGCTACTGGGTGTCCGGCCTGGTGTTCTATATCGGCTACATCTGGATCTTCATCGACAAGCGCCGGCGGGGCTGGCACGACCTCATCGCGGGCACTGTCGTCATCAAGCTCCCGCCCGTGTCCTGATCGCCCGATCGAGTCGCGTCGATCCGCCGCGCACCCGACTGGTTGAGGGTCCGGGAGTCGGACGGCCGGCGCAGCCCCGCCGGATCAGCGGCTATCCTGTCCGTGCTGGAGAGGTGGCCGAGCGGTTGAAGGCGGCGCTCTTGAAAAGCGCAGAGTCGCAAGACTTCGTGGGTTCGAATCCCACCCTCTCCGCCAGTCGACGGATGCACCGTCTTCGAGGTCTTCACCGGGCGTCCCAGGCGCCTCCCGACAGGAGAACGTCCGATGCAGATCGACTGCCCTCACGTCACCGAGATCCAGCTCGTCCCTGACGGCGGATCCGTCTGCCCGGCCTGTGTGGCGATGAACGGCACATGGGTCAACCTGCGGCAGTGCCTCATCTGCGGGGTGGTCGGCTGCTGCGATTCCAGCCCGAACACGCACGCGACCCGGCATTTCGAGGCGACCGGTCATCCGGTCATCCGGTCCATCATGCCCGGGGAGGACTGGATGTGGTGCAACGTCGACGAGGTGGGGTTCCGCCAGCGCCAGGGAAGCTACGTCGCGATCGACGAGTTCTTCGACGCCGGGATGTGGTTCATCGCCCAGCGCCCGGTCGGGTCCACCGTGGCCGACCTGGCTCCGGACGAGGTCACTCCCGAAGGCTTCCCGCTGGGAGAGTGGGTGGCAGCCTACCGGGAGCGCGGCCGACGCGGCGAACTGGACGAGCAGGACAGAGCGGCGCTCGAGGCGATCCCCGGCTGGACCTGGTGACGTCGGGCGCGGTGCGCGGGAGACGGTCCCCGAGATGGTCTGGCCGTGGCGCTTGACGCCCGGTGCGCGCCCTGCCACCATCGCCGCCACTGACACGAATACGGGCTGTGAACGGGACGAGTACCCGTCGAGCGTCGGCAGAGAGATCCGGTGGCTGGTGGAAACCGGGGCGACGTCGAAGGCGAATGGACCCGGGAGCCTCCGGACCGAACGCGACGCGCGGGGAGACCCTGCGATCGATCGCCAGTAGGCTCCGGCGCAGAGCGCCAGCGATACAGGGCAGCGCCGATCGTCAGGGGATCCGTCCCCGAGCCATCGGTCACGATGAGTGCGGCACACGCCGAATGAGGGTGGCACCGCGGAAGGCACGACCTTTCGTCCCGGGGACGAACGGTCGTTCTTGTTGTTCAGAGGCTCAGCCGCGATGACCACCGCCGATCCGATCAGCCTGGCACAGGCGAAACGCCACGCCGCCAACGCCGATACGATCCTGCTGCGTGCCACGCGGTCGGCCGATCTCGAGACCCCCATCGGCGCGTTCCTCCGCCTCGACGACGGCGGCCCCGCCTACCTGCTCGAGAGCGTCGAGGGAGGCGAGCGCCTCGGTCGGTACTCCTTCCTCGGCACCGGACCGCGGCGCCTGCTGGAGGTCCGCAACGGCCTGGCCCGCATCCAGACCCGTCCCGTGACCGTCGCTGCCTACGCCCCGGACCTGCCTGTGGAGACGCTCGAGGCCGACGATCCGCTGGCGGCCATCCGCGCCTTCGCCCCGCGCCGACGGGTCCAGCCCACCGAGGGCATGCCGCGGTTCACCGGAGGGGCGGTCGGGGCCCTCGCCTACGACGCCGTCAGCAGCTTCGAACCACGGGTTCCTCTGCCGGACCGCGATCCCGTCGGTGTCCCGACGGCGGCCTTCATCGAGACCGATCTCGTCCTGGTCTTCGATCATCTGACGCACACGCTCAGTGCCATCGCGTCGCTCCATACCGAGGCGGCCGACCTCGAAGGGCGGTATCGGATCGCGGAGGAGGCCATCTTCGCGGCGCTGGAGCGGACGGCCCGGCCGAGCGCGGCGGAAGTCCGTGCGGCCGCGAGCGGTCCGCGCTCCGGAGCTCCCGCCGGCGGCCGGTCGGTTCGCGGAGCCACCGCAAGCGCGGGCGGGCTGCCCGGCCCGATCGACACCAGCCTCGGTCGGGAGGCCTACATCCGCGCCGTCGACGTCGCCAAGGATGCCATCGCCGGCGGCGAGGCCATCCAGGTCGTGCTGGCCCGGCGCCAATCGTTCGACCTCCCGGACGATGTCGCGACGGGCACCACGCTGGACGGGATCGGTCTCTATCGGGCGCTTCGTCGCGTCAATCCGAGCCCGTACCTGTTCTTCGTGCGGACGCCGACGTTCGAGGTCGTGGGCGCCTCTCCGGAGTTGCTGCTCCAGGCCGAGGGCGACCGACTCACGACCCATCCGATCGCCGGGACGCGGCCGCGCGGCGGGGATGCCCGGGAAGATGCCCTGCTCGCCGAGCAGCTCCAGCGCGACCCGAAGGAACGGGCCGAGCACGTCATGCTCGTGGATCTCGGCCGCAACGACCTTGGCCGCGTCAGCCGGGCGGGCACGGTCACCGTCAGCAAGTACATGGAAGTCGAGCGCTACAGCCACGTCCTCCACCTCGTGTCGCACGTCGAGGGCCGGCTGCGCCCGGAACTCGACGCACTCGACGCCCTTCGGGCGGTCTTCCCGGCGGGGACGCTGTCGGGCGCTCCCAAGGTGCGAGCCATGCAGTTGATCGCGGCTGCGGAGGGCGAGCGGCGTGGGCTGTACGGTGGTGCGGTCGGCTACCTCGGCTACGACGGGAACCTGGATACCGCCATCACCATCCGGAGCGCTGTCCTGCGCAACGGTCAGGCGCACATCCATACCGGGGCCGGCATCGTGGCCGGTTCGATCCCCGAGAAGGAGTTCGAGGAGACCGAGCACAAGGCCGCGGCGTTGCGACGCGCGATCGAGATCGCCGCGGGCGTGCCGGATGCGCGCCCGGTGCACGACGTCGACCCGGCACCCCCCGCTGACGGGCAGGTCGGCGGCACGGCGGTGCCGGTCGCCGAGACCGGAGCCTCCGCGTGATCCTCGTCGTCGACAACTACGACAGCTTCACGTTCAACCTCGTCCAGGCGCTGGAGGCGGCCGGCGCCGAGATCCGCGTCCTGCGCAATGACGCCATCGACCGTGCCGGCGTGGAGGCCATCGCAGACGACCCGCAGGCCGAGCTTCGAGGCATCGTCATCTCGCCCGGCCCCGGCGACCCCGACGACGCCGGCGTCAGCGTCGCCACGATCGAGGTCGCGGCCGAGCGCGAGATCCCGCTCCTCGGCGTGTGCCTGGGAATGCAATCGATGGCGGTCGCATTCGGCGCGTCCATCGTGCGCGCCCCGACGCTGGTCCACGGGCAGGCGTCCGAGGTGACGCACGATGGGGCCGGCCTGCTCCAAGGGATGCCGCCCTCGTTCATGGCCGCCAGATACCACTCGCTCACCGTGGACCCGGCGACCCTGCCCGACGTGCTGCGGATAACGGCCATGAGCGAGGCGGACCGGGTCATCATGGGGATCCGCCACGTGGCGCTGCCTCTGGAGGGCGTCCAGTTCCACCCGGAGAGCGTGCTCACGCCACAGGGCCCGCACCTCCTCGCCAACTTCCTCCGGCTGGCCGGCGAAGGCGAGGCATCCCGTCTGGACGCGGCGACCGGCACCTTTGCCACCGCCGGTCTGGCCTCCTCCGGCCGACCCGCGGACGACCTGCGGGTCGCCGAGGCCGCCGCTTCGGAGGGGGATCGATGAGCGATCACGTTCGAACCGCCCTGGCCACGATCGTCGAGGGCGGAACGCTCTCGCTCGAGGAGGCCCGTCTGGCGATGGGAGCGGTGATGGACGGCGATGCGACGGCGGCGCAGCTGGCCGCCATGCTGATGGGCCTGCGCATGCGCGGGGAGACCGTGGACGAACTCGCCGGGTTTGCGACCGCGATGCGTGAGCGCGTCATCCGGGTCGAGGCACCCGACGGGACGATCGACGTCGTCGGGACCGGTGGCGACGGGAGCGGCACGTTCAACATCTCGACGACGGCAGCGCTCGTGGTCGCCGCAGCCGGGATCCCCGTGGCCAAGCACGGTAATCGCGCCATCACGTCCCAGGCCGGCTCGGCCGATGTCCTGGAGGCCCTGGGGATCCGGGTCGATCATGACGCGACGACGGCTGGGGCGGCCCTGCGCGACACGGGTTTCGCCTTCATGTTCGCCCCGAACTTCCACCCGGCCATGCGCCATGCCGCTCCGACCCGTCGCGAGATAGGAGTCCGGACCGCGTTCAATCTGCTCGGTCCGTTGACCAACCCGGCGGGGACACGCCGACAGCTGCTCGGCGTCGGCGACGCACGGGCGGCGGGGCGCTTCGCCGAGGTCGTCCATCGCCTCGGGACCGAACGGACGCTGGTCGTCCACGGCGCCGGTGTGGACGAACTGCCCCTTGACGGCACCGGCGTCATGTACGACGTCACCGAAGCCGGCATCGCCGAGCGGCGAGTGGACGCGGCTGCCCTTGGCCTGCGGCCCTCCGCGACCTCCCGTCTCGCCGGCGACGACGCCGCCTCGAACGCCCGGCTGGTCGAGGCCGTGCTTCGCGGCGAGCCGGGTTCGAGGCGCGACGTCGTCCTCCTGAATGCCGGAGCGGCGCTCCTGGCTGCTGGGGCCGTGGACGCGCTGGAGGACGGCATCGAGCGCGCGGCCCTGACGATCGACGCCGGGCTGACGGCCGACCTGCTGGAGCGCCTGCGGGCGGAGCGGCGCTCCGCGGCCGCTGCCGAGGCGGCGGGCGTCGCCGACTCGGCACCTCGGACATGACGGCCGTGCGCGGTCGCTCCAACGCCGCCGGGGGCGCCGCCCGCCGTTCGGTCGTCGAGGCGATCGCCGACCGGCGCCGAGCGGACCTGGCCGACGGGCTGGACGCCGTCGTGGACCTCGGCCGAGCGCCGGCCCCTCGACCGATCGCAGAGCGACTCGCCGCGCCCGGCCTGCACCTGATCGCCGAGATCAAACGCTCATCACCGTCCGCCGGGCGGATCGCCGACCGTGGCGAGGACATCGTGGCGCGAGCCCGCGCCTACGAAGCCGGCGGTGCCGCGGCCATCTCCGTCCTGTGCGAACCGCACTGGTTCGGCGGGTCCCTCGACGACCTGCGCCGCGTGCGGGCGGCCGTGGCGATCCCGGTGCTCGCCAAGGAGTTCGTCGTCGACGAACGGCAATTGCCGCAGCTTCGCCAGGCCGGGGCGGACGTCGTCCTGTTGCTGGCCGTGCTCCACCCGGCGCGACGACTCGCCCGACTCGTGGACCGGGCCTTCGCGATCGGCCTGGAGCCGCTCGTCGAGGCCCACGACGAGCGTGAGCTGCGAGTCGCCCTCGCGACCGAGGCACGCTTGGTGGGGATCAACAACCGCGACCTGCGGACCCTCGTCGTTGACGTGGATCGAGCCACGAGGCTTCGCGCCCGTGTGCCCGATGACCGGATCGTCATCGCGGAGTCGGGCGTGAGCGACCCGGCCGTGGTCGCGCGGTGGCGTGCCATGGGTTTCGATGCGGCGCTCGTCGGCGAGGCGTTGATGCGCGCGGTCGATCCGGCTGCGGCTGCGCGGTCGTTCGTCGCGGCCGGCCGCGTCCCGATGGATCCGGCCAACACCGACCGCCGGGCGTTCGTGAAGGTCTGTGGAGTGACGGACGAGGCGGGCGCTCTCGCGGCGATCCGGGCCGGCGCGGACGCGATCGGGCTCAACGTCGTGGCGGGCACGCCGAGGGCGCTCACCCTGGACGAAGCCGCGAGACTGGCCGGGGTCATCCGCCGGTCCGCGCCGGAAGGCCGGCCCCGGCCGCGGATCGTCGCGGTCACGGCCGACGCGAGCCCCGACCTCCTCGGCGACGTGACGGACGCGATCGACCCGGACGCCATCCAGGCGAACGGGACCGAAGCTGCGGCGACGCTGGCCGGATACCCGCGGGCGGCCTGGAAGGCCATCCACGTCGACGCCGAGGGCGGAGATGCTGCCGACCGCCCGCGCCCCGCTCGGGCGGACTCGTCCTCGGCTCGCGATGTGCTCGCCGGCGGTGTCGAGCGCCTCCTCCTCGACACCGCCGGTGGTCCGCATCCCGGCGGCACCGGGTTGCGCGCCGATCGAGCCTTGGTTGCGGACATCGCCCGGGACCTCCCAGTGATCCTGGCCGGGGGCCTGACGCCCGCCAACGTGGCGGAGGCCCTTCGCGAGATCCCGGCCGTCGGCGTCGATGTGGCATCCGGGGTGGAGTCGCCGCGGCGGCCCGGCGAGCGGCCCCGCAAGGACCCGCTCAAGGTGGCGCTGTTCGTGAAGCGGGCGCGGGCGGCGCGCGATGATCGTCCGAACATCGCGTTCGGGCCGACGCCGGTCCACCCTGGACTCCTCGAAGCGGACGCCGCCGGCCGCTGGGGGATGGAGCGCGACTTCGGGGGCAGATACGTCCCGGAGACGCTGATGGCAGCCCTCACCCAGCTGGAGGCCGCATACGGGGCCCTGCGCCACGACCCGGTCTTCTGGTCGGAACTGCGCGATCTGCTCGAGCGGTTCGCCGGCCGGCCTACCGCGCTCTACCGGGCCGACCGGCTCGCCGCCGCCGCTGCATGTGAAGCGGCCGGCATGGCTCCTGCCGGCACCACCGTCCCGCGAGTCCGGCTCTACCTCAAGCGCGAGGACCTGGCCCACACGGGCGCCCACAAGATCAACAACGCCCTCGGTCAGGCCCTGCTCACTCGTCGACTGGGCAAGTCACGGGTCATCGCCGAGACCGGGGCCGGCCAGCACGGAGTGGCCACCGCGACGGCGTGCGCGCTGCTCGACCTGCCATGCGTCGTCTACATGGGCGCCGAGGACATCGAGCGCCAGGGCCCCAACGTCCTGCGCATGCGGGCCCTGGGGGCCGTTGTCCGCAGCGTCACATCGGGGACGGCGACGCTCAAGGATGCCGTCAACGAGGCGATGCGCGATTGGGTCACGAACGTCGAGACGACCCACTACGTCCTCGGCTCGGCGATGGGCCCGCACCCGTATCCCACGATCGTGCGTGACCTCCAGCGCCGGATCGGTGATGAGGCAGCCGCGCAGATCCGCTCGACCGAGGGTCGACTGCCGGACCTCGCGCTGGCCTGCGTCGGCGGTGGCTCCAACGCCATCGGCCTGCTCGCGCGGTTCATCGGCGAACCATCGGTGCGGCTGGCCGTCGCCGAGGCGGCCGGAGACGGCATGACGACGGGCCGTCATGCGGCCGCGATCCTCGGCGGGACCCCGGGCATCCTGCACGGGTCGCGCTCGTTGATGCTGCAGGATCGCGACGGTCAGGTCGTGGAGGCGCACAGCGCGTCGGCCGGCCTTGACTACCCGGGCATCGGTCCGCAGCTGGCGGCGCTCGCCGAGGGCGGCCGACTCGAGGTCGCCGCGGCCACGGATCGGGAGGCGGTCGCCGCCATGAAGGCGACGACACTGACGGAGGGGATCCTTCCGGCGCTCGAGACCGCGCATGCCATCGCCGCTCTGCCGAAGGTCCTGGCCGGCGTCGACGGCCTCCCCGGCGGGTATCCGGACGAGGTGCTCGTCCTGCTCGGCTTCTCCGGCCGGGGCGACAAGGACCTGGCCGCCCTGGCGCGATTCGACGACGTCCCGCCGTGGGAGTCGGTCCGGTGACGACGCCGGGGACCGTCCCACGGGCCGAGGCCCAGGAGGATCGTCGCGGCACGAACGGCACGAACGGCACGAACGGCACGAGGGGAGCCCGGCGCATCGCGGCGGCCTTCGCCCACGCTGCCGGCGAGGGCCGGGTGGCGCTCATCCCGTACGTCGTCGCTGGCTATCCGGACGCCGACACGAGCCTGGCGATCGCGCTGGAGGCGGCGGATGCCGGCGCCGATCTCCTGGAGGTCGGCCTCCCGTACTCTGACCCGCTTGCCGATGGAGCCACGCTGCAGCGTGCATCCGGCGCGGCCCTCGAGGCCGGTGCGACCCTGGAGCGATCGCTACGGTTGATCGAACGCATCGGAGCGGCGCGACCGAACCTTCCACTCGTCCCCATGGCGTACGCCAACCAGGTCCTGGGAGGCGGGGACGGCCGAGCCGTGGCCGCGCGCCTTGCCGGCGCCGGTGCGGCCGGCATCATCGTCGCCGACCTCACCCCGGATGAGGGAGCGCCCTTCGAGGCTGTCGCGCGCGAGGCCGGTATCGCCGTCATCTACCTCGTTGCACCCACGACGCCGTCCGACCGTCGCGTCGCCGTGGCGGCGCGGAGCGGCGGGTTCCTCTATTGCGTTTCGCTCGTCGGCGTCACCGGGGCTCGAACGGCACTGCCGAGGACGGTCGGCCGGTTGGTGCGCGACGTGCGTGCCGCGTCGCCCGTCCCGGTCGCCGTCGGTTTCGGCGTCAGCAGGCCGGAGCACGTCCGGGCCATCGCCCGGGCCGGGGCGGATGGCGTCATCGTCGCGTCGGCGCTCGTGGACGCGCTGGGGCCGAACGGTCGAGATGTCGAGGCACTCGGCGAGCTGGTGCGCCGCCTGCGGGCTGCCACCGTACGCTGATGTCGATGGATGGGGTGGTGCGGCGTCTTCGCGACCGTCGCCGTACCCTGGACCCGTGATGGTTCAATCGCTCCCGGTCGCGGTCGAGACGAGCCCGAAGCGGAGCTTCGCCTGGGCGCTGGATTGGCCGGGCTGGTGTCGGTCCGGCGGGGATGTCGATCTCGCGCTGGACGCGCTGGTGAACGCAACGCCGCGCTACGCGGAGGTGGCCGAGCGAGCGGGGCTCGCCGTCCCGGACGTCGGTCCGGCCGGTCTCGAGATCGTCGAGTCGGTGGACGGCGACTCCGGAACCGCATTCGGCGTGCCGACCGCAATCACGTCACGGGACCGACGAGCGATGTCAGCGGGGGAGGCAGAGCGGCTGGCCGCTCTCGTCGAGGCGTCCTGGGCGGCGTTCGATCGCGTCGCCGTCGCGTCGCCCGCCGGCCTCCGGAAGGGGCCGCGTGGAGGCGGTCGAGATCGCGACACGATGATCGTTCACGTGATCGACTCGGACCATGTCTATGCGCGCCAGATCGGTGTCCGCCTGCCTGCTGGGTCGCTTGCCGACCGAGCGGCGGTCACGCTCGAACGCACGGCGATGCTGGAGGTCCTGCGCCGACCGACGGACGGATCCCCCCTGGGAGGCGGCCGGTGGCCGGCTCGCTATGCCGCCCGTCGCATCGCCTGGCATGCGCTCGATCATGCCTGGGAGATGGAGGACCGCTCGATCCCCGGATAGCGCCGGTGACCATGCAGGCCCTCGTGGCAGCCTTCGGGCTCGCGGCCGACGGGGCCGTCGTCGCGGGCGGATCGGCCCCCGGTCCGGGGTTCAGCGCACGTGGACGACGGTCGACAACTCGGCCATCGCCAGTGGCCGAGCGACGTCGATCAGGCCGACGGCGGCAGCCGCCGCGCCGAGGACCTCGTCGGCGGACCAGCCGGCAGCTCGCAGCTCGCTGACGCCGGAGTCGCCCGCCGAT
>JAOUEG010000165.1 GCA_029858845.1 Chloroflexota bacterium
CGTCCACCGTCGTACGCGGTCGGATCAGCTGCCTGCCACAGGGTGTTCGGGACGACGAGCGGTGTGGTCAGCGCGTCAACGGGGCGGGTGGCCGGGACGATCGGCTGCGAGGGTGCGTCGGGGGACGCCGTGGCGGCGTCGTCGGGAACCGTGTCGAGATCCTCGGGCGTGTCGTTCATCGCCACGTGAGCGCCCCTTTGCGCCACGCATAGGCCAGGCCGAGCAGCAGGATCGCGACGAAGATCAGCATGCTGACCAGGCCTCCGAGCAGGAGGTCCTGGAAGGCGATCGCCCAGAGGTAGATGAAGATGACCTCGATGTCGAAGGCGACGAACAGCAGGGCGTAGATATAGAAGGACAGGCCGAATCGGCCGTGGGTGTCGCCGTACGTATCGATGCCCGATTCGTACGGCAGACCCTTGTGCTCGTCACCCCGATTTCGGTGGGAGATGAGCCAGGCAGCCCCGATCGTCACGAAGACGAATGACACCCCCGCGAAGGCGAAGCCGACGATGTACCAGATCCCGGTCAAGCGAACTCCCTTCGAGCGACGCACCCATCGGTTCGGGCGGTGCGCAACTCGGACCTAGATGACCCCTGGAGCACCGGCAGGCGAGTCCGTGACCGGTCGCCCGCGCCGCCGACATTCTAGCAGCGGCACACGGGCGCCCGAGCATGGGGCGGGACGTGCGCTGGGAGAGGCGGCGGCACGCGATCGGCCGGGGCGTCAGGTTGGCGACGCACGCTCGTCTGGTTCGGATGGCGTGCGGTCGGCACCGGGTCGGGGAGCAGAACGCGCCGAGCGCGCGTGCAGGTCCGCGCTCTGCTCCCCGGCGGTGGGCCGTGCGACGACCAGACCGATCGTCGCCGCGGGACGCACCCGGCGGCAATAGGGTGTTCGCCCTACCCGGCGGAGGGTCCGTCCGATCAGGCGCTGCGCGATCCGGGACCCATCCCGGGCTCGTCGCCGCTCCATCCGGGCACGGGCCGGTTCACCGGCTCCTCGACCCACGATACGTCCCGGTCGTCCACCGCGACCACCCCGTCGATCCCCGCGACGACGCCGCGAGCAGCAGAGGCGACGGTCCGATGGCTCACGGTCCCGGCCAGCGTCACGACGCCATCCGCGACCGCGACCACGCGAAGACCGTCGACGGCCCGCACCGCGTCTCGCGCCGCATCGAACAGGTCGTCGTCCGTCCGGGCGTAGGCGCGCACGATGTCCGCCCGGGAGATGATCCCGACGACGCGGCCGTCCTCCACGACCGGCAGCCGGTTGATGCGGTCGTCGGTCATCCGGCGAGCGGCCTCACTCAGGGGGCGATCAGGCGCGATCGACGCCGCCGGCGCCGTCATCGCCTCGCCGGCGGTGATCGCCGCGATGCGCTGGCGCTCGGCGTCCGCCTCGCGGTCACCGAACAGCCATCGAAGCGGCGATCGACGCCGGTGCGCCTCCTGGCCGGAGGCTTCCTTGACGAGGAAGTCGGCTTCGGACAGGACCCCGGCCAGGCGGCCGTCGCGGTCCACCACGGGGACCCCGCTGATCCGGTGGTCCACAAGGGACCGTGCCACGTCCTTGAGCGGGGTATCGGGGTGGACGACGACGACGTCGGTCGTCATGAGGTCTCGAACGATCATGTCTCTCCCTCGAGTGCGATGTGCTGTCGCCATCGTGAGTCACGGACCGGGGCGGAGGTAGGGCCGGATGGCCCGGCTCGGATGGCCCGGCGACCCGGTCGACGGTGGATCGCGATCATGTCGCGAATCGGAGCATCACCGCGTCGTCGGCAGGCGATAGGCGAACATCCGGAGCGGGTCCGCCGCCGGGTCGTCGTCCCAGTCCCGCCCGAACGCCATGACCCGAAACCGTCCCATGGCCGCCGGATCGAGCAGGCGCATCAGCGAGGAACGCAGGTGCGTGTACGCCTCGAAGGTGGTGGCGGGATCCGCCTGGATCACGCGGAGACGCTCCTCGATGCCGAGACCCATGAGGGCTTCCGCCTGGGTCGTCGTCCCGATCGTCGCAAGCCCGGCCGCACGGGCCGCCCGCTCCACGGCCGTCACGTCCACGTGCGCCGTCAGGTCCTGGCGCCCCACGTGGCGATACGGATCGTCGTGGACCTGGTGTCGCACGTACGCGCGCAGCGTGCCGTCGCGACGCCGGACGGGGTCGTACAGCTGGGCAGCCGGGGCCCCGTAGTCGATGAGGAGCAGCAGCCCGCGAGCAAGCGGGGCGGCGGCCTCCGCGATCCACGCGTCAAGTGCCAGGCAGATCTCCGCGGTCTGGCCCTCTGCCAGTTCGACGCTCTCGCCCGCCAACCTTGTCTGCAGCGCCGAGGTCGTCGGCTCGATCTCGACCTCGCGGAACTGGCCTGCAGTGTCGGTGGTGACGGCCAGCTCCATGAGCCGGCCGTCACGTTGACGGACCCGGTGGACCGGCAGCGCGTCGAGGACCTCGTTTCCCAGGATGACGCCGTCGAACGGCGAGTCGTTCGCGGTGACGATCACCTCGCCGTGCCCAGACGCGACCATGCGTTCCCTGAACGCTGCGACGCGCCGGGGATCGATGTCGACTGGCTGGTACCGGATGGCAGCGCGAAACGCCGGATCGTCCGCGGCGCCCAGGATCGCCAGGGCCAGCGCCCCGGTCCCGGCGCCGTGCTCGCGCAGGATGAACGGATCGGGCCGGCCGAGCCGCTCCCAGATCTCGTGCAGCCCGACGCACAGCGTCGCGCCGAAGATGGGGTGGAGTTCCGGCGCGGTGAGGAAGTCGCCGGCCATCCCGGGGCGCGGATCCTCGGCGCGATAGTAGCCGCCATCGGGATCGTACAGAGCGAGCTCCATGAAGCGGACGAACGGCATCGGCCCGCCCGACGCGATCTCGGCGCGGATCCGGTCGCGCAGTCCCACGTCCTCCCCGACATCGGAGAGATCGGTCGGTGGTTCGCGCCGCAGCCCGGCTTCCACGTGATCCATGGTCACCGTCGATGCTAGCGCGGCGGTGCCGAGCGCAGGGCGAGACGAAGGCCCGGGCCCACGATGGTGTGGCCGCCGAGGACGATCGGGATCGAGGCTTCAGCAGCCGATCGGGTCAGTTCAGCGAGCCACGGATCGGCGATCCGCTCATGGAGCAGGAGGTCGGACGCGAAGCGATCCGCCGCGACCGGCCAGGCGGCCTCGTTCGCGCCGAGCCGATGCGCGAGCAGCACGCGGGTGTCGAGGATCGCTCCGTCGCCCAGCCGGGCCAGATGCCCTGCGAGCGATCCCGGGCCGTCGCGATCGAGCAGCATCCCGAGGATCGCCGCAGGGGGTCGCTGTCCGGGGATGCTTGTCCGAAGGCCGCGCTCCTCCACCAGGGCGCGGGTGCGCGATCGCGTCCCGTGCTCCAGCCAGGCCAATGCCGCGGCCGACGTGCGCCCGGCGACGACCAGCTCTGCCCGGATGTCGCTGGTGACAGCGCGTAGCGCGTCAAGTCGAGCGGCCACCCGCCCGGTGTCGATGCCACGGTCCGCGGCGTCGACGGACTCGCGGGCGGATCCGTCAGCCAGCAGCAGGTCGAGCGGGCCGTCGACATCCACGGCCAGGCGCCATCGGCGACGGAGGTCCGCGACCCGGTAGCCTGCGGCCTCGGACAACCAGCGCGGCAGGAGGTTGTCGGTCGCCAGGTCCGGGACGTCCGGGAGGAGGTCGGCCCGGGCGATCGCCACGACGTCGGCCGAGTAGCGGTTGTTGGCGAGCGCCTGGCGGTCGGCGGCTTGCGCGGACCGCACGAAGGCGCGGCGGTCACTCGCGGTCGCCAGCGGCATGGAGCCGGAACCGAGGATCACGAGGCCGCACGGTCGATCACGATCGAGCGACTCGCGGAGCCGCGCCCCGAATGGTCGGCCGTCGGCTCCGCCGGCGATGACCTGGACGTCGCTCGCCCCGACCCTCTCGAAGCCGCGTCGGTGGCGCTCCGCGATCCGGCTGCGCGCCGCCCCCACCCAGCGGACCAGGTCGTCCGTTGACGGATCCGGCAGGGGATGGAGGATCCGGACGGTGACCGGTGGCATCGGTCGGATCAGGCCGGTCCCGGCCCGGGTAGTCGGCGGACCGGCAGAGGCGTCTCCGTGACGGCGCCCTCCACCAGGGCGACTCGGTAGGCACGAGCTCCGTCGCGCTCGCTGACGACCTCCACCAGTCGCGGTCCATCGAACACGAGGGCGGCCCCGTCGTCGGCCGCCAGGCCATCCGGGAGGATCCCGGCGGCGATGAGCCGGTGATAGGCCGGCCGACGCTCCGCCTCGCCGTCGTAGTGCGGCGAGTGGCTCCCGGCGACGAGACCGAGCCCGCCATGCACGGGTCCGAGCGATGGTCCCCACGAATCCGTGGTACCCGATTCGAACCAGCAGATCGAGCCGGCCGACCGGCCGGCCAGCACCACCCCCGCCTCGTGAGCCCGGCGGAGGGCGGCATCGACACCGTGCGCCCGCCACACGGCGAGCAGGCTCACCGTGTTGCCGCCGCCGACGTAGACGGCATCCTGATCGAGGAGGAAGGCGCCGATGTCCGCGACCCGTCGATCGAACAGGCCGAGGTGGGTCGCCTCGGCGCGATGGTCGAACGCCGCGTGGAAACGGCCGATGGCGCGGTCGTCGTCACCGGTCGCCGTCCCGATGAAACAGATCCGCGGGCGTTCCCGTCCGGCGCGGCCACGCGCCAGATCGAGGATGAGGGCGTCCAGCGCACTCGGCTCATGACGGGGCTCGCCCACGCTCCCGAAGCCGCCACCCCCGATGGCGACGATGGGCCGCGCGATCGCGGATCGGGTCGTCATCAGCGGATAGTAAGGTGCGCTCGATGTCC
>JAOUEG010000166.1 GCA_029858845.1 Chloroflexota bacterium
GCCACCGAGACCGGATCCGACGAGAACGACGTTTCCCGCGCGAAGTCGCCCTGCTCGAGGCGAACGACGCGGCCGCCACGAAGGTCGATCGCGGGGAGGATCTCGAACTCGCTTGCCAGGCTCATGGCCTCATGTTAGCGTGTTACTACATTACAACGCTAGCACGACAGTGAGGTGGAGTGGGCGATGGCGCAGGACTGGCGCACACCCGAGATCGAGGCGATGTTCGGTGCGATCCGTCGGCTCGAGACGGCGGATCAGACGGAGCGGTTCTTCCGCGATCTGTGCACCCTCAAGGAGCTGCACGACATGAGCCAGCGGTGGGCGGTCGTCCGGCTTCTTGACGCCGGACTCCACTATGCCGAGATCTCCAGGCGCACCGGTGCGAGCACCGCCACGATCACGAGGATCGCGTCCTGGCTCAACCACGGTGAGGGTGGCTACCGGGCGATGCTCGACCGCCTCGCCGCAGAGGCTCCGGTCGGCGCCTCGGCAGCGGCCGCCGAACCGCGGCGCTGACGGTTGCCCGCATGACGGACCCTTCCACCGGTCGACTGCGCCTGGCCGTGCCCAACAAGGGCCGGCTCGTCGAACCGACCCTGCGTCTGCTCCATGACGCCGGCCTGATCTTCGAGGAGCACGAACGGACCCTCGTTTCCCGTGTCCAGAACTTCGATCTGGACATCCTGTTCGTGAGGACGAACGACGTCATCGAGTTCGTCGGTGATGGTGTCGCGGACCTCGGGATCACCGGCATCGACCTCCTGTCCGAGTCGGGCGCAGAGCTCCCGCAGGTCAGGTTCCTCGGGTACGGCCGCTGCCGCCTGGCGGCCGCGGTCCCGAATGACGCCCCGTATCGGTCCGTGGCTGACCTGGCCGGACTCCGGGTCGCCACCGCCCACCCCCAGACGGCACGCCGATTCTTCGCGTCGGAGGGTATCCAGGTCGACATCATCCCCATCTCCGGGGCCGTCGAGGTGGCCCCGCGGCTGGGTCTTGCCGAGGCGATCGTGGACCTGGTCTCGAGCGGTTCGACCCTGGTGATGAACGGCCTTCGGCAGGTCGGCGACGTCCTTGCCAGCGAGGCGGTCATGGTGGCGAACCCGACCGCCGAGCGCGAACGCTCGGACGATCTCGCCGCGATCGACACGATGATCTCGGCCGTGATCGCCGCGCGGAGCCGAAAGTACCTGATGATGAACGCGCCCGCGAGTCATCTGCCGGAGCTCGGCGCCCTGCTGCCGGCCCTTGAATCGCCGACCGTCATCCCTCTGGCTCACGAGGGGATGATCGCCATCCACTCCGTCGTCGGCGCCGACGACGTCTGGGGACTGCTCCCCCGCCTCAAGGCCGCGGGAGCCTCGGGGATCCTCGTCCTGCCGATCGAGAAGATCGTCCCGTGACCGCGACCACACCGTCTACCACCGCGACGCTCCGCCTGCAACGCCTGGACCTTGCGTCGGTCGTGGCCGGCGACCCGGATGCCGTCAGCCACCGACGGGCGCTCGTTCGTCGCGGTTCCGTGCCCGACCCCTCGGTCCGGGAGGCCGCGAGACAGGTCCTGGCGGACGTTCGCCTGCGCGGTGACGAGGCCGTGCGGGAGGCCAATGATCGTGTGGGCGGCGGACGCCCCGATGGTCGACTCGTCATCGGACGCGCGGAACTCGCGAGGGCTCGAGGTGCGCTCCGTCCTGGCGTCCGTCGGGCGCTCGACCAGTCCATCGCCAACGTGGAGCGCTTCGCCCGCGACCAACTCCCCAGGACCACCCATACGGAGATCACCCCGGGCATCGATATCGAACGCCGCTGGGCACCGATCGCGAGCGTGGGCGCCTACGTTCCAGGTGGATCCGCCCCCTATCCGAGTTCCCTCGTGATGACCGTCGTGCCGGCGCGCGTCGCCGGGGTGGAGCGCATCGTCGTCGCGTCCCCGGCCGATCGGAGCGGGAACCTCGATCCCGTCCTGTGCGGGGCTGCGGGTCTGCTGGAGGTGGAGGCGCTGATCGTCGCCGGGGGCGCCCAGGCGGTCGGATCGCTGGCGTACGGTCTGCCGGACGCCGGCATCGAGCCGGTCGATCGGATCGTCGGCCCCGGGAACGCCTGGGTGACCGCCGCCAAGATCGAGGTCTCGGGCGAGGTGGCGATCGACCTGCCCGCCGGCCCATCGGAGGGGCTGGTCCTGGCGGACCCGCCTGCCGATCCCCGGCGCGTCGCGCTCGATCTGATCACGCAGGCCGAGCATGGCCCCGATTCTCCGGTCCTGCTGGTGACGACGAACGGGGCGTTCGCCGACGCCGTCGAACTCGAGATCCGAGCGCTTCTGGTGGAGGCACACCGTCGCGACATCCTGCTGCGCTCATTGGCCGAGCATGGGCGCGTGGTCCTCGCGCCCGACCTGGATGCGGCGATCGCATTCGCGAACGACTACGCGCCGGAGCACCTTTCGGTGGACGTCCAGCCGCTGGAGGAGACCGTCGAGCGGCTGCGTCACGCTGGGTCGCTCTTCGTGGGGCCGTGGGCCCCGGAGTCTGCGGGCGACTACGCCACCGGCGCCAACCACGTCCTCCCGACCGGCGGGCTCGCCCGGTCGTCCGGAGGTCTGGCGGTGGAGACCTACGGGAAGTACACGCAGGTCCAGCGGATCACGCGTGAGGGGTTGGCCGGGATCCGGGAAGCCGTCACCACGCTCGCGGAGGTCGAAGGGCTGCTGGCGCATCGAGACGCCGTCGCGCGTCGGTTCGACCCAGAGCGGAGCAGGGACCGATGAGCCCGACTCCTGCCACGTTCGACCTTCCGACCATGCCGTCCGGGTATGCCTGGGAGGCGACCGACGAAGGGGTCGCCGCCCGGTACGGCATCCCCATCGAGCAGGTCGTCCGTTTCGACGTGAACACCTCCCCGTCGCCGCCGGCCCTTGCCGAGCGCCTCCTCGCTGCCGGTCGGTTCGAGACCACTCTGTCCGAGTACCCGCCGTCCGACTACCGTCGCCTGGTCGCTGCGGCCGCTGAACGCTATGGCGTGGATCCGGACGAGGTCCTCGTTGGAGCGGGGGCCGACGAGATCCTGGATCTCATCGCGAAGGCCTTCCTGCCGGTCGGCTCGGCCGCGATCGTGCCCAGCCCGACCTACTCGATGTACCGGATCGACACCGAGCAGCGCCCGGCCGTCGTGATCGACGTCCCGCGGCTGGGCGCCGATCGCGGGCATGCGCTGGATGTCGGGGCGATCCGGACGGCAGCGCGAGAGGAACGGGTCGCCGTCGTATGGCTGTGCAACCCGAACAACCCGACGGCGCTGGCCGAGCCGGACGGTGCCGTGGAGACGCTCCTGAGCGGACTCGCCGATGACGCCGCACGGGCCCACCGCGATCCACCCCTGGTCGTCATCGACGAGGCGTACGCGGAGTTCGCAGGTCGCTCGCTCCTGGCCCTGCGCGCCGGCTATCCGCGCCTGGTCATCATCCGGACCGCGAGCAAGGCCTACGCCCTGGCCGGACTGCGCGTCGGGTTCGCGCTTGCCCGCCCCGAGATCATCCAGCGGATGAACCCGTACCGCCCGCCGGGGTCCGTGTCGACCGTGTCTGTGACGGTCGTCACCGAAGCCCTGTCGGACCCGACCGTCCTCGACGCCAATCTCGAACGCGTCCGCCGCGAGCGGGATCGACTCTCCTCGGCCCTGACACGGATCGGGTGGGATGTCGGGCCGTCCGTCACCAACTTCCTGCTCGTCCGATTCGGTTCGCGCGAGCGCGCGGCCGACGTCGCCGAAGGCCTCCTCCGGTGCGGCCTCGTCCCGCGCACGTTCGGGGCCGCTCATCCACTTGCCGACCACCTTCGGCTCACCGTTCGGGATCCGGACGAGAACGACCGGCTCATCTCTGCCGTCGAAGCGTTCGAGGCGGCGGCGCCACTGGACCGCGATCGTGATCAGGAGTCAGATGCATGACCACTCCGCTTGGCAGTCTCGACGTTCGTGAGCGAGCGGGTCGTCGGGTCACCGTCTCCCGCCAGACCAGGGAGACGGATATCGCGGTCACGCTCGATCTCGACGGCTCCGGAGGGTCGTCGATCTCGACAGGGATCGGGTTCTACGATCACCTCCTGACGTCGTTCGCGTTCCACGGCCTGTTCGACATCGTCGTGGATGCCCGCGGCGATCTCGAGGTCGACGAGCACCACACGGTGGAGGACGTCGCCCTCGTCCTCGGTGGAGCGTTCGCCGAGGCTCTCGGCGACCGAGCCGGGATCCGGCGATTCGGCGATGCCGCGGTGCCGATGGATGAAGCGATGGCGACCGCGGTCGTCGATGTCGGCGGGCGCCCCTACGCGGTGATCGACCTGCCCTTCCGTGCCGAACGGGTGGGCAGCCTGCCGCTGCAGCTGGTGGACCACGCACTGGAGTCGTTCGCCCGGACAGCCGGCGCGACCCTCCACCTGTCGGGATCGGGTCGCAACGACCACCACCTCGCCGAAGCAGCGTACAAGTCGCTCGCTCGGGCCATGCGCGTCGCCTGCGAGCTCGACCCGCGCCGGTCCGGCTCCGCGTCCACGAAGGGCGGATGACGATGTCCGATCGGGCTGCGGCGCCCAGGATCGCGGTCATCGACTACGGGGCCGGCAACCTGGTCAGCATCGAGCAGGCCCTCGAACGCGTCGGCGCCCGCCCCTCGATCGTTCGGGACGCGCGGGCGTTGCGGGACCACGACGGGATGATCGTCCCCGGCGTCGGCGCCGCCGGTCCGGCGATGGCCAGACTCCGCCGCCGCGGTCTCCTCGACCCCGTCCGGGCGTGGCTCGCGGCGGATCGGCCGTTC
>JAOUEG010000167.1 GCA_029858845.1 Chloroflexota bacterium
ATCGCGACATACGAGATCGAGAACGCGATGTGGGCGATCGCGATCTGCCAGATCGACCCATTGGCGGAGAATGCCAGGGCGAAGAACAGCAGCAGGCTGATCCCCATCACCACTTCGGGGGTCACCATCGGCAGCAGGATCAGCGTATCGGCGGCCCCCGATGCGGGCCCGGACCGCAGGCGCGCCAGTCCCAGGCCCAGCAACGTTCCCAGGATGGTCGTGGCGAGCACGGCGATGACGGCGACCTGGAGGGTCACGCCGAATGCCGTCAGGAGCGCGTCGTTGTCGAACAGCTCCGGGTACCACTTCAGGGTGAAGCCTCGCCACACGAAGTTCCGCTTCGAGTCGTTGAAGCTGAACAGGATCAGCACCACGATCGGGGCGAAGAGGAACAGGTAGACCGCGATGGCGTAGGCGGTCAGGAGCGGGTTGCGGTCACGCCGCATCAGCCGATCACCTCGCGCCGCAGGATCCGCAGTGTCGCGACGGTTCCGGCGATCGTGGCCACGATGAGGAGGAAGCCGAGGGCCGACCCGAACGGCCAGTCCTTGCTGGAGAGGAAGAGCGTCTGGATGACCTTGGCGATGGTGGTCGTCTGGGCCCCACCCAGGATGTCGGGCGTCACGAAGTCACCGATCGCCGGGATGAACGTGAGCAGGGCCGCAGCGATCACCCCGGGCATCGTGAGTGGCAGGGTCACGTGCCAGAAGGCCGCCCGCCCGCTCGCGTACAGATCGCGGGCGGCCGCCACCAGGGCCGGGTCCAGGCGGTCGATGGAGACGTACAAGGGCAGGATCGCGAACGGCAGGAAGCCGTAGGTCATCCCGAGGACGACCGCCAGGTCCGTGTTCAGCAGGGTGATCGGCTGGTCGATGAGCCCGGCCCCCTCGAGGATCCCGTTCACGACGCCGTTGTCGCGCAGGATCGTCATCCAGGCGTACGTCCTGACGACCCAGCTCGTCCAGAACGGCAGCATGACGAGCACCAGCAACAGGGTCTTGCGGCGGCCCCCGTAGCGGCTGATCCAGTAGGCGATCGGGTAGGCGATGGCGATCGAGAAGACCGTCGTCAGGACCGCGTAGCGCAGGGAGTTGGCGACCGTGGGCACGAAGTCCGGCTCGAGGGCGCGGGCGTAGTTCCGCAGGCTGAGATCGTCAAGGACGACGCCCCCGAACTGATCGCGGGCACCCAGGCTCACGACGAAGATGATCGCGAGCGGGACGGCGAAGAACACCACCAGCCAGGCGATGCCCGGCATCAGCAGGGTCGCGTCGCGCGTCCGCCCGCGGGTCATGGTTCGCGTTCGCTCGACCGTGCGCCGTCGTGATCAGGCGCCCGCGCGAAGCTTGGTCCAGCGCTCCTGGTACTTCTGCAGGTCCGGACCGAGGTCGAGCAGCTCCTGGAGCTTGTC
Organism: Chloroflexota bacterium; assembly: GCA_029858845.1. Lineage (GTDB taxonomy): Bacteria > Chloroflexota > Limnocylindria > Limnocylindrales > CSP1-4 > SPCO01. The sequence continues at coordinate 1,412 of JAOUEG010000167.1, forward strand.
GATCGCGGCCTTGTCCGGATTCAGCGTCGGGTCCGCCAGGATCTCGGGGTCGATGAACGCCTTGGCGGCCTCATTGGGGCCCATGTAGTAGATGTAGTTCGTGTTGTCCGCGCTCACCTGCGGATCGAGCATGTGGTTGATGAACAGGTTCGCCGCGATGGGGTGCTTGGCGCCGGAGAGCAGGACCATCGCGTCGGAACCGCGGATCCCGCCCTCGTCCGGGATCACGTACGTCGCCGACGGCAGCTCGGTGGCCACTTGCGAGACATCGGCGCCCCACGCGTGGCTCAGCCAGACGTCGCCGCTCGCCAGATCGCCGATATCGTCGGCGGTGTACTTGCGCAGGAGGGGCTGCTGCGCCTGAAGCAGCGCCAGGGCTTCATCGAGCTGGGCGTCGTCGATCGTGTTGACGCTGTAGCCGAGACGGATCAGGGCCACGGCGAACGTCTCGCGATAGTCGTCGAGCATCGCCATCTTGCCCTTCCAGCGCTCGTCCCAAAGGGCTGCCCACGACGTCAGCTCCTCGCTGATCCGCTCGGTGTCGTAGCCGAATCCCGTCGTCCACCACATGTACGGCACCGAGTGGGCGTTCCCCGGGTCATAGCCAGGGTCCTGCCACTCCGGGCCGAGGTTGACGAGGTTCGGGATGAGCGAATGGTCCAGCGGCTGGACCAGGTTCCGGGCGAGGAATCCCGGCACGTCGACACCGGTGGCGAAGGTGATGTCGTAGCCGCTGTTCCCACTCGAGATCTTCGCCGTCATGGTCTCGTACGTGTCGAAGAAGTCGTAGGTGACCTTGATCCCGTACTTCGCCTCGAACGACGGGATCGCGTCATCGCCGATGTAGTCGGCGTAGTTGTAGACGTACAGCTCGGATTCCGGGGTCGGAGCCGGGGTCGGCTCGGCGCTGGCAGAGGGAGATGCCGGTTGGGTGGATGCCGTGGCCGCGGCCGCCGTCGGTGCGCTGGACGCGCCCGAGTCACTGCTGCAGGCGGCCAGGAGTGCCGCCGCACCGCCGCCAGCCCCGACGGCGGCCATGCCGCGGAGGAAGCGTCGCCGGCTGAGCCGGTTCCCGCTCGCGATGGGCATCGCCATCGTCTCCGGAGTCGGTCGAGGATCGTGGTCAGTCATCGTGCGTCCTCCTCCTCTCTGGCGGGCGCCGCTGGCCGACGAGGACCAGCGCGTCGCCCTGCCGCCATCGCATCCCGACGGACGTGCCGGCGGGGAGCCGGGCCTGCGTGCGCGGGACGTTGGCGACGATCCGCTCGCCGCCGCTAGACAGGACCTGGTAGCTGATCGCGGTCCCGAGATAGGCCGATTGCTCGATCGTGCCGTGGATCCATGCATCGTCGGTCCCGCCGACCTGGTCCGCGGCGCCGGTCCCGCCCCGGGCCGACAGCTCGAGGACTTCGGGGCGGAGGGCGATCTCGACAACGGTGCCGGGCGCCAGCCCGTCCGCGGGGATGCTGCAGCGCCCGCCCGCGGTGAGCTCGACGACGGCCAGGCCGGCGCCCGTCGAGAGGACCGATCCGGCCAGCAGGTTCGTCGTCCCGATGAAGTCGGCCACGAACCGCGAGGTCGGCCGGTCGTACAGCTCCTCCGGCGTGCCGAGCTGCTCGACGCGCCCGCCGTTCATCACGGCGATACGGTCCGACAGGGCGAGCGCCTCCTCCTGGTCGTGGGTGACGTAGACGAAGGTGATCCCGACCTCGGTCTGGACGCGCTTGAGCTCGACCTGGAGCTGTCGTCGCAGCTTCAGATCCAGGGCCCCGAGCGGCTCGTCCAGGAGCAGGACCTGCGGTTCGCAGACAAGCGCCCGGGCCAGCGCCACCCGCTGCTGCTGTCCCCCGGAGAGCTCGGCGGGACCGCGGCGGTCATAGCCGGTCAGGCGAACCAGGTCGAGCGCGGCGCGTGTGCGACGCTCCATCTCCGTCTTCGGGACCTTTCGCCGTCGTAGCCCGAAGGCGACGTTGTCGAAAACGGACAGATGGGGGAAGAGCGCGTAGCTCTGGAAGACCATGTTGACAGGGCGGCGCTCAGGGGGTTCCGAGGTGACATCCTGGCCGCGCAGTTCGATCCGGCCGCTCGTCGGAGGATCGAATCCGCCGATCATCCGGAGGGTGGTCGTCTTGCCGCAGCCGGACGGACCCAGCAGCGAGAAGAACTCCCCGGGCTGGATGTCGACGGATACGTGGTCCACGGCGGTCACGCTGCCGAACCGCTTCGTCAGGTCAACGAGGCGGACGTCGGGGACCGTCGTCCCGCGAGCCGATGGCGGCGGGACGGGCTCGCCGGTGGCCACGGGAGGATCAGTTTCGGGAACGGTCCTGGCGATGTCAGCCAAGCGGTCTCCCTCGTGCCGGACGGCGGCGTCGCCCCGGCATCAGGGCGACCCCACCCATCCCCTTTTCGTCACGATGGTCAGTCAGGCTAGGACGCCGCAAGGGCCATCTGGCCCACCCGTTCCGCGGGGTGAGCCTCAGTGGCGTGCGAGCGAGCGCCTGCGGCAGCGCGTCGCCGGTCCGGGCCGCTGTCTCGCTGGCCCAGCGCCGCGGCGAGCCGTTCGTTGGTCTGCCAGACTGGGCCGGTCATCCGCTGGAGGCCCCGATGAGCAAGCTCCTGATCGCCTTCGTCCATCACGACGACGCGGAACCCGTGGCCGACGCACTCCGCGGAGCGGGGCACCGATTCACCCACATGCCGACGGTCGGCGGCTTCCTCGGCTCACCCAATGACACCTTCGTGTTCGGCGTCGAGGATGCCGCGGAGGCGGACATCGTTCGGGTCTTCACCGAGGTCTGCCGCGGCCGCGAGGTGGAGATCCCGCTCGTGCTCACCGAGCGACTCGCGGACTGGAAGGCACGCACGGTCGCCCACGGCGGCGCGACGATCCTGGTGGCGGACCTGGACCGGATCATCCGGATCTAGCGAGAGCGCGCTGCGCAGCGGCAAGCGCGCCGCGCGACGTCAGCGGGTGCGCTTCGCGATGCGCTCGAGGGCGCCGTCCCAATCGGGGTCGAACGGCTTGCCCGCGACGTCCAGGTCGATCGAGACCGGCGCGTGGTCGGACGGCACCGGCGGGCCCTTGCGGGCTTCGCGATCGATCTCCGCGTCGACCAGCCGCTCCGCCACGGATCGCGTCACGAGCAGGTGGTCGATCCGCATCCCGAAGTTCTTGTGGAACATGCCCGCCCGGTAGTCCCACCAGGTGTAGCGACCCGTTTCCGGGTGCACCGCACGATAGGCGTCCTCGAGCCCCCACCCGAGCAACCGCTGGAACGCGGCGCGCTCGGCGGGGGAGACGTGGGTGCCGCCGTGGACGGCCGCCGGGTCCCAGACATCGGCGTCGGTCGGGGCGATGTTGAAGTCGCCGCCGATGACGAGGTCTTCCCTGGGG
>JAOUEG010000008.1 GCA_029858845.1 Chloroflexota bacterium
CACATCCCTCGCGGGAAACGGACGCGTTCGCCCTGGACATCCGCCCCGGCGTCAGCGAGCAGGCCCAGCGCCGCCGGGTCACCACGGAACTCGATGCCGACCTCCTCGAGGATGACGTCGGCGTTGGCCTCGATGATCGAGAGGCCCTCGTCGCCGAGGACCTCGAACGGTGCCAGCTTGCGGGTGAGGAACGGCATCCGCTCCACCTGGTGGCTGAGGCGTGCCGCACGCCGTCCCTCACGACCGCCGCTGCGGCGGTGGTTGGTCATCTCGGTCATTCGTCACCTCCCGCGCTGTTCGCGGCGGCCGCCGCCGCTCGACGTCGGTGTCGCTCCGCTCGTGGGTCCGCGCCGCGATCGGCGGTGGCCGGGCGCGCCGGCAGGGTCACCACCCGCTCCAGGTTGGGATTGGGAGCCGACCGATGAGGTATGGCCAGGGCTTCCACGAAATGCTCCTGGAAGCGCGGCTCCACGGCCGTCTCGACCTTCTCCACCCGGCGGACCACGGCCTCGATCTCGCGCCGTGCCTCACCGGACAGCAGGGCGATCAGGGCGCCCGTCCCGGCCGCGTTGCCGGCGGCGCGCACGTGATCGAGTTCGCAGTCGGGCACCAGACCCAGGATCATGGCGTGCAGCGGGTCGATCTGGCTGCCGAAGGCGCCGGCGAGACGCACATCGTCGACCGTATCCACCGCGAGCTTGTCCATGAGCAGGCGGACGCCGGCGTACAGCGCCGCCTTGGCCAGCTGGATGGCCCGCACATCGCCCTGGGTCACGAGGATGCGCAGCCCGAGCGCATCCGACGGGGCGCCGGCAGCTTGCCTGCCGGCCGACGCTCCGGAGCCGGGCCCCGGGTCGTGGAGCACGTAGCTGAACGTCCGCCCATCGGCGATGACGCGCGGCGACCGCGCCGCGAGGGCACCGTCGATGACGCCGTCGGCGGTGACGACGCCGGCGAGGTAGAGCTCTGCCACGACCTCGATGATCCCCGAGCCGCAGATCCCGGTGACGCCGGTGCCGGCGTCCGCCACCTGCTCGGCGAAGTCGGGGGCGTCCGACCATGCGTCCACGCCGATCACGCGAAACCGCGGCTCCAGCGATGCCGGGTCGATCCGGACCCGCTCGATGGCGCCGGGTGCGGCGCGCTGGCCGGCGCTGATCTGGGCGCCCTCGAAGGCCGGCCCGGTAGGCGACGAGGCGGCCAGGAGACGGCGCCGGTCCCCGAGGACGATCTCGGCATTGGTGCCGACGTCGACGACGAGCGTCAGCCGGTCGGCGAGGTGCGGCTCCTCCGCCAGGATCACGCCGGCCGTGTCGGCCCCGACGTGGCCGGCGATGCACGGCAGGAAGTAGGCCCGGGCGCCGGGATGCGCATGGAGGCCGAGTTCACTGACCGGCACCTCCACGGCCTCGTCCGTGGCGAGGGCGAACGGAGCCGAGCCCAGCGGCGTCGGATCGATGCCGAGCACGAGGTGGTGCATGATCGGGTTGCCGACCAGGGTCAGTTCCAGGACCTCGGCACGCTTGATGCCGGCGCGGTTGGCGAGGGTCGCCAGCAGGCCGTCCAATGCCTTGCGGACCGCGTCCGTGAGTTCCCGATCGCCACCCTCGTGCATCATCACGTAGCTCACCCGGCTCATGAGATCCTCGCCGAACCGGATCTGCGGATTCATCACGCCGGCGCTTGCCAGGATCGTGCCGTCCACCAAGTTCGCGAGGTGTCCGGCGATGGTGGTCGAACCGACGTCGATCGCCACGCCGAAGGCGCGGTCGTGGTAGCCGGGCCAGACCGCGATGATGTCTCGACCCCCGCGGACGGCGACCGTGACGCGGTAGTCCCCCTTGGTGAGCGCCGGCTGCAGCGCCCGGATCACGAGGAGGTCGGCGCGGAGATCGTCGAGCCGCCACTCCGTCCTGAGGGCATCGAACAGGCGACCGAGGTCGCCGGTCGGGGTGGCGAGGTCCGGTGGTACGACATCCACCGTGTGCAGGCGGACCACCGGGTCCAGCTCGAACGGCCGTGCGTCGAGGTCCTTGCGCACGACCTGGCGATGGACCTGGCTCTCCGGCGGGACGTCCACGACCGCGTCGCCGACGAGGCGGGCGACACACGCCAGGCGTCGCTCCGGCGCCAGGCCGACCTCCCAGCGGTAGGTCGTCTCGACCTCGCCCGGTTCGGAGAGGTGGGATGGGGCGGAGCTGATGCCGTGCTTGGCGAAATCACCGAACGCCGGCGCGACGGCACACCGACCGCAGATCCCGCGCCCTCCGCACACAGAGTCGATATCGACGCCGAGTGAGCGCGCGGCGTCCAGGACCGTGGTCCCCGACGGCACTCGACCACGTCGACCCGATGGCGTGAAGATGACCTGCGGGTCGGCGTCGGTCATCCGACCGTCAACCACCCGTGGCCGGGACGGGCCCGCGGCGGCGATTGAGCCGGCGGCCGCCGGCCTCGCCCTCCGGCGGGGCGACCCTGAACTGTCGGATCCAGCGAGCGGCGTCGCGATCGTTGCCCATCAGCACGTCGCTGGCCATGACCGCATGGCGCACGCCCTCTGCGACCGGGTTGGTGATGGCCGAGGTCAGCCCGGAGGCGATCGCCATGCTGAGGAAGGCGGCGTTGATACCTTCGCGATTCGGCAGGCCGAAACTCACGTTGGAGGCACCGCAGGTCGAGTTGACCCCGAGCTCGTCCCGCAATCGGCCCAGGATGCGGAAGACCTGGCGCCCTGCGCCAGGCAGGGCGCCGATCGGCATGAGTAGCGGGTCCACGATGATGTCCTCGCGTGGGACGCCGTGATCGGCCGCTCGCTCCACGATCCGTTTCGCCACGGCGAAGCGGACGTCCGGGTCCATCGAGATTCCGGTCTCGTCGTTGCTGATCGCGACCACGGCACAGCCGTACTTCTTGACCAGCGGCAGGACCCGTTCCAGGCGCTCCTCCTCGCCGGTCACGCTATTCAGCAGAGCCTTGCCCTGATACACGGCGAGGCCGGCCTCGAGCGCCTCCACGATGGACGAGTCGATGGACAACGGAAGATCGGTCAGGGACTGCACGAGCTGGATGGTCCGGGCCAGGATGGCTGGCTCGTCGGCAAGCGGGATACCGGCGTTGACGTCCAGCATGTGGGCGCCCGCCTCCACCTGGGCGATCGTGTCGCGCTCGACGCGCGAGAAGTCGCCGGCCTTCATCTCCTCGGCGAGGAGCTTGCGTCCGGTCGGATTGATGCGCTCGCCGATGACCACGAACGGCTGGTCGTCGCCGATGACGACCTCGCGGGTGGCAGAGCTGACGACGGTCCTGGTCATGCGGACTCCAAGGTCGTGTCGGACGCGGATGGCGTGGCGGCAACCTTGCCCGGCGTCTCATCGTGGGCGGGCGGGAAGGCCGGCCCCCCGTCGACGCCGCCGGCGGTGATGAGCTGCGCCAGGCGATGCTTGTCGTACTCGGTCTCGAGGCGCTCCACCTCGGCCGCCACCTCGGCGTCGAGGTCCTCGCCGCACGGCCGCGCCACCTTGCGCCACTCCTCGATGTAGGCGTCATACGTGCGCTTGCCGGCGCGGCTGGCGGCCTTGTCGATGGCCACCTGGAAGCGCGGGTGGAGCACGATCTTGCTGGACCGGCGTCCGTCGCGCGCCGTCACCTGCGCCGGGATGTCCCGCCACCAGATGATCGTCATCGTTGCCATGGGATCAGGAGCCTCCAGCGGTCGCGTGGTGGATGGTCGGGGCGAGATCGCCGTAGCCCGTGGCTCGACGTTCGAAGGCAAGTCCCAGGCGATCGGCGGCGACCTTCGCCCTGGCCGTCAGCTCGGCGTCATCCGTCTGGGCAAGGTAGACGAGCCGGCGGTAGTTGCCGAAGTAGGCGGGAAGCAGGTCCGGATGGCGGTCGAGTCCCAGGCCGACCATGACGAGCGATTCGAACTGGCGAGCCAGGAAGTCGGTCAGGTAGAACGTGCCGACTTCCTCGTCCTGCATGGCGGCGTACGCCGCGGACCCGGCGTAGAACTCGTAACAGTGGGCGCCCAGGATGCGCTCGACCCCCTCGCGCTCCAGCACGACGTCCAGGGCGCCACCCGTGCCGCAGTCCGCGTACGCCACGAAGATCCGCGGACCCGCGCCGAACTCGGCTCGCACCTGAGCGATCCTGGACTCCACCGCCGCGGCGATCTGCTCGGGGCGCATGTGCAACCGCGCATCCACGCATTGGACGTGGACATCGGGGAGAGCTTCCGTGAGGGCCAGCAGTTCACGAGCCAGCGCTCCGCAACCGATGACGACGACCCGAGGCGCCGAGCGCACGGACGCTACCGCCGGAACCTCAGGCGCGGACGCGGGCACGGCGCTCGTCGATGAGGCGACGGGCCGTTTCGGCGGCAACGCCGGCGTCGCGGCAATAGGCGTCCGCGCCGACCGCCATGCCGAATTCCTCGTTGAGGGGCGCACCGCCGACCAGGACGATGTAGTCGTCGCGCATGCCCCGATCCCGCAGCGTCTGGATGACGACCTTCATGTACGGCATCGTCGTGGTCAGCAGGGCGGACATCCCGAGGATGTCCGGCTTGTGCTCCTCGAGGGCGCTGATGAACTTGTCCGCGTCCGTGTTGATCCCGAGATCCACCACCTCGAACCCGGCACCTTCGAGCATCATCCCGACGAGGTTCTTGCCGATGTCATGGATGTCGCCCTTGACGGTGCCGATCACGACCTTGCCGACCGGCTCCGCCCCGGTCTCGGCGAGCAGCGGACGCAGGATCTCCATGCCCGCCTTCATCGCGTTGGCCGCCAGCAGGACCTCGGGGACGAAGAGGATCCCGTCGCGGAAATCGATGCCGACGATCTTCATCCCCGCGACGAGGGCGTCGTCCAGCACCTTGGTCGCTGGGAAGCCCCGCTCGAGCAGGATCCGGGTGCCCTCGACGACCTCGTCCCGCATCCCGTCATACAGGTCGTTGTGCATCTGCTCGACGAGGTCGTCGTCGGACAGACTTCGCAGGTCGATGTCCTGGTACTCGTCGGTCATCGGGACTCGGCTCCGGATCGGGGGTCCGCGCCACGGCGGATGTCAGTGGCCGCAGAGGGGTTCCACGATGTGGAACTGTGCCGTATGATGGAACCCTGCGCGTCGCGAATCTAGCCGACCAGAGGGGCCATGTCCAGCGTCCAGTCCATCAGGCGGGCCTTCGACGTCCTCGGCGCCCTCGCCGACGGGCCGCTGGGCGTGACCGACGTGGCCGAACGATCCGGCCTGCCCAAGTCGACGGCCGCTCGGATGCTGGCCACGCTGGCTCACGAGGGTGCCGTGGAGCAGGTCTCGGGCGCCACCTCCTACCGGCTCGGCCCACGCCTGGTGACCCTCGCCTCGGGTCTCACGCCGACCCGGTCACTGGCGGCGGTGGCGCACCCCACGCTGGAGGAGCTGGCCGTGGCCTCCGGCGAGGCAGCAGGGCTGTCCGTGCCGGACGGCGACCTCGTCCACTACATCGATCAGGTCGCCGCGCCGAACCCGGTGTCGGTCCGGGACTGGACGGGCACGCGGGCGCCGCTCCATGCCGTCTCGTCCGGGCAGGTCCTCCTCGCCTTTCGCATGCCCGCCGCCGTCAACCACTACCTGGCCCGCCCGATGGAAGGGTTCACGGCACGGACGTTGACCGAGCCTGAGAGCGTGCGCTCACGCCTGCATGCGATCCGGCGGGCGGGCTATGCGTGGGCGATCGAGGAGTTCGACGAGGGGATCTCGTCGGTGGCGGCGCCGATCGCCGATGCCTCGGGCGAGGTGGTGGCGGCCCTGCACCTGCACGGCCCGTCCTATCGCTTCCCCGCGGCGGGGCAGGAGGCCGCGACAGCCACGATGGTCGTCGCGGCGGCCGCCCGCATCGCGGACGGCCTGCGCCACAGCTGACGGCCCGGGGCTACTCGGCGCCGGGCGCGGCGACCGGAGGTGCGCCGGCCGACGGGGCGGCCTGGCCGACGGGCTCCAGGTCGATGGTCCGAACCTGGCGGGTCTTGCCCGCCTCGGTCCGCACGACCGCCTGTGGGATGACACCGCTCACCAGTCGTTCGATGACGGCGATCTCACCGGCATACAGTCCGCTGCCGGCGATCCGGACGCGTCCCCCGACGGCGAGGCCGGCGCGGCCCTTGCCGGCACTCAGGTCGATCGTGGCGACCGTGGGCCGGACATACGGGGCATCCGTTGGCAGCCCTGATGGCGGAGCCGGCCGGTTGGCGGTCTTGGGCGGGGGATACGTGACCTTGCGTTTTCGCACGGGCTCTCCTGTGGTGGTCGGGCTACCGATCGGATCGGCAGATCATGGTCGAACCGTGCGAACCATCGCACATCCGCGCAATAGGGCGCGCCGAAACGATCGCCGGGGCTGCCGGCGATCGCGCCAGAGGACCGCCCGGGGCCTCGGTCGAGCCGCGGGCTGTCATGGGTCGGGGGTACCGAGCCTCAGCTGCCGGCGTTCTCAGCGACGTCCTTCGCGGCCTTCTTGACCCGCTCCGTCATCGCCTCGGCCTCGGCGGCCGCCTCGGCGGCCGTCGCGCTGGCCGCGTCGAGCGCGTCACCAGCCTGACGGCCGTTGCCCGAGGAGGCAGCCGCATCCACGGCCTCCTGCCCCTTGGCGCGCATCTCTGCCAGCTGGGAGTTCACCGTGCTCTGGATCTCGCGCGTCCGCGCCTCCAGCTGGTCGCCGATCTCTCCGAGGCGCTGCTCGACACGATACTGGTCGCGGAAGCGCTCACCGGAGCGGGACATGTACCAGGCCGCGGCGCCCGCGGCGAGGGCCACGCCCGTCACCACGCCACTCATGAATCCCATCGCAGATCCTCCTTGTGAAGCTCCTCAGGTCAGTCTCTGATTCTACGCCTGGATCCGATCGATGCGGTCAGGGCGTTCCGTCGCCGTGCTCGGGCCGGGCCCCGTGCGACCGTCGCGGTGCCCGTTTCGCCGCGGCACCGTGCCGCCGGGTCATGCGCTGGACGCGCCCCCTCCGACCCGTCGGATCTCGGCCGTGATGGCCGGCACGACGGCGTGGACGTCACCCACGACGGCATAGGCCGCGCGGCTGAAGATCGGGGCCTCCGGGTCGGTGTTGATGACGAGGATCCGCTTGGCGGCCTTGCAGCCGACGATGTGCTGGATGGCTCCACTGATGCCGCAGGCGATGTACAGGTCGGGGGCGATGCGGGTGCCGGTCTGGCCCACCTGCTGGGCGTGCGGCCGCCAGCCGAGACTCGTGGCGACGCGCGAGACCCCGACGGCTCCGCCAAGGAGACCGGCCAACTCGTCCAGCATGGCGAAGGCCTCCGCGCTGCCGAGGCCACGCCCGCCACCCACGACGACCTTGGCGTCGGACAGCGACACCTTGTCCGAGGCGGACGGGACGTGCCCGGTGACACGGGCGCGGAGGTCCGCATCGGCGATGGCCGGCTCGGTGCGCGCGACCGATACCGTGGCCGCGGAGGCCGCGGCCTCCGCCGCCGGGATCGCATGGGCGGCCACGGTCAGGAGGTACGGATCGCCATCGAGCCAGGCTTCCTCGAGGAGGCTTCCTGCCCAACGCTGGCGGATCACCTTCCAGCGGTCGCCCGGCGTCACGTCGGTCACATTGGCCGCCATGGGCAGACCCGTGCGCGCCGCCACGTGGGCGAGGACCTCGGTCGCGCGCTCGCTGCCGGGCGCGAGGACGGCCGCCGGCCCGACCGAGGCCATGACCGTCTGCACGGCAGCCGCCCAGGCCGCCGGAGCGTAGGCGGCCAGGCGCTCGCCGGCGGCGACGTGGGCGGTCGTCACCCCGTAGCTACCAAGGCCGTCCGCAACCGCGGCGTCGCCGCCGACGAGCACGGCTTCGACATCTCCGCCGATCACGCCCTGAAGTCGACGAGCCAGTTCCAGCGCCTCGAGGCTGAGCCGGTCGGGCAGTTCGTCGGCGCTCTCGACCAGGACCAGGATGGTACTCACAGGACACCCAGCTCTCGGAGCACCTCGACCACCCTCGGGGCGGCCTCCGGGCCGGTCCCGAGGATCTCGGCCGTCTGCTCCTGCTCCACCGGCAGGGCAAGCCGGATGAGTTCCGGGCTGGCCGGTCGATGCTCGGGCTCCATCCGGTCGATCTCCTTCTTCTTGGCCCGGAGGCGGCCGATCACGGCCGGCAATGGCAGTTCGAAGACTTCCCAGCCATCGGTCGCCTGGCGACGCGCGGTCGCGACGCCAGCAGCGACCTCGAGGGCCTTGACGCCGTTGACGCACGGTCGGTCCAGCGCCGTCGCGATCCGGATGCCGACCTGGTAGCCGCCCGAATCGGCCGACTCGTTGCCGACCAGGATCAGGTCGAACGGCCCGTCGGCAGCCTCGAGGACCCGGATGGCATCGGTGATGGCGGTCGACGTCGCGATCGGGTCCCAATCACCGCCGTCCGTTTCCAGGTGGACAGCTCGCCCGATGCCGATGGCCACGGCATCGCGCAGCTGGTCCGCGGCCTCCGCCGGGCCAAGCGTCATGACGACCGTCTCACCACCATGGAGCTCCGCCAGGCGGACGGCCTCTTCCACGGCGCATTCCTCGTGGGGGCTTACCACGAAGCCGAGGTAGGCCGTGTCGATGGTGCGATCGTCCGGGTTGAGAGCGATCCGGCCGCCCGTCGCCGGAACACGCTTGACGAGGGTCAGGATGCGCATCGGTCCATCAGCTCCGGATGCGCTCGTTGTCAGGGTCGAACAGCGGGGTGCTGCCGGCGACCGCCACGGTCACCGGATAGCGCTCGCCCATGTACTCGACGAGGAGCTTGGTCCCCACCACGGCCTGCGCCGGCGGCAGGTACGACATCAGCAGATGCCGTCCCACGGACGGGCCCGCGCCGGCGCTCGTGACATACGACCGCCGGCCCTTGGCGTCCACGAGGGATGAACCATCCGCCGCCAGGATCGGCTCGCGACCCATCATGTAGCGCGCCACGCCACTGGACGAACGAGCGTCGTCCAGGGTAAGCGTGCACAGGATGGCCGCCGGCTCGCTCTCGCGCTGCTTCAGATAGGCAGCCTTGCCGATGAAGTCATGAGACTTGACCTTCGGCCGGGCCATCCCCGCCTCGACGATGTCGTATTCGAGCTCCAGCTCTGCCCCGTGGGCGCGGTAGCCCTTCTCGAGCCGGCCGGTCGTGCCGTAGACGCCGATCCCGGCGGCGATCACGCCGTGCGGCCGGCCCGCCTCCCAGAGGGTGTCCCACAGGCGCAGTCCCTCCTCCATGGGAACGTAGATCTCCCAACCCAACTCGCCGACGTACGAGATCCGCGAGGCCAGCGCGCGCAGCGTGCCGATCTCGATGACCCGGCACGTGCCGAACGGGAACCCCTCGTTCGAGACGTCATCCGGGGTCGTGGCGGCGAGGACGTCGCGAGCGCGCGGCCCCCAGATCCCGAGGGTGTAGTACGTCGAGGTCGCGTCGAACAGCTGCGCCGAACCGTCCAACGGGAGGTGGTCGGCGAACCACTTCTTGTCGCGCATGCCCATGCCGCCGCCGGTGACGATGCGGAACTGGTCGTGCCCGAGGCGCATGATCGTCAGGTCCGAGACGAACCCGCCGTTCTCGGCCAGCACCGGCGTGTAGACGACGCGTCCCACGGGCACATCCAGCTGGCTGACCACCAGGCCCTGCAGGCTGTCCAGCGCTGCCGGTCCGGTCACGTCGAAGATGGCGAACGCGGCCAGATCCACCATGGCCACGCGGTCACGCATGGCGAGGTGTTCGGCGCTGATGATCGGCGACCACCAGCGCGCTTCCCACTCCGCCTCGCGTCGGGCCACGCGGTCGCCGTACTCATCGAGCAGGGACTCGTTGGCGCGGTACCAGAACGGCCGCTCCCAGCCGGCCGCCTCGAAGAACTCGGCGCCGAGCTCCACCTGGCGCGGGTAGACGGGCGACAGCCGGACGTTGCGATTCGACTCCCACTGCTCCATCGGGTGGACGATGCCGTACGTCTTGTTGAAGCCTTCGGCCGTCCGCGCCTCGATATGGGTGCTCGTCTTCTGGTGCTCGTAGAAGCGGGCGATGTCCGAGCTGTGCAGATCGATCTCCGACCAGCCGTGGGTCATCACCTCGGCCAGCGCCCGGGCGATCCCCGGGGCCTCCTTGATCCAGACCGCGGCGCACGACCAGAGGCCCTTGACCTCCGGGGTCTCGCCAAGGATCGGCATCCCGTCCGGCGTCAGCGACAGCAGGCCGTTGATCGCGTAGCGGATACCGACACGCTCGTCGCCGAGGATGTCCGGGACGAGCTCGAGGGCCTGCTCGAGCTGGAGCTCGAAGTCCTCCTGGGTGAACGGCAGCTCCGTCGGCGACAGCGCCGACGCCTCGATCGAGGGGATGTCGTCCGCCTTCATGAGGATCGGCCGATGGGCATATGAGCCGACCTCGAGGTCGCCGCCATGCTGGCGCTCGTACATGTTGGTGTCCATGTCCCGAACGATCGGGAAGGAGATCTCGCCGACCGTGTCGGCGAACTGGGGAACGGGGCCCACGCTGATCATCTGGTGCACGGCCGGGCTGAGCGGGATCGAAGCGCCTGCCATCCTCGCGATCCGCGGACTCCACACGCCGCAGGCGACGATGACCGTCCCGGCCTCGATGTCGCCGCGGTCCGTCCGGACTCGCTGGACCCGTCCGTCGACGACGTCGACGCCGGTGACTTCGGTGGCCGCCGAGATCGTCAGGGCGCCCAACTCGGTCGCGCGCTCGCGCATGATCGTGCCTGCGCGCAGGGAGTCGACAACCCCGACGCTAGGGGTGTGGAAGCCGCCGAGGATGATCTCCGCGTCCACGTAGGGCACCAGCGCCTTGACACCGGCGGGGTCCAGGAGCTCGGAGTCGATCCCCCATGAGCGCGACGAGGCCATCCGGCGGGTCAGCTCCTGCATCCGCTCCGGCGTTCGCGCCACCTCGATGCCGCCGCTCTGGGTGAAGACGCCGAGCTCCTTGTACTGCTCGACGGAGTCGAGCGTGAGGGCGGTCATCTCCTTGGAGTGATCCGTCGGGAAGATGAAGTTGGAGGCGTGACCGGTGGAGCCTCCGGGATTGGGCAGCGGCCCCTTGTCCAGCAGGACGATCTCGCGCCAGCCCAGCCGCGCCAGCTGGTAGGCCAGGCTGTTGCCGACGATGCCGGCTCCGATGATCACGACGTTCGCCCGCGCGGGAAGCCCGCTCATGTGCCGCCCCTTCCATTCCGACCGATGTTGCACGACTTGCAATGGTGTTGCCGCTGCTGCGACACTGAAGGGGATGGTACACCACCGCCACAACCCGCCAGCGAACCCAGCAGCCGGGGCCCGGCCGAGCGTCGAGCGGATCGCCACCGCCCTGGACATCGTGGCCGCACGCGGCTGGGTCAGCGCGGCGGAACTCGCGACCGCGCTGGGCGTCGACCGGAGCACCGGCTGGCGGTTGGCGCGTTCACTGGAACAGGTCGGCTGGCTGCACCATGATCCGGCGACCCACCGCTACCGGCTCGGATTGCCGTTGTTCGAGCTCGGGACGCGCGTGCTCGATATCGTCGACGTACGGGACGACGCCCGCCGCGTCATGACCGAGCTGGTCGCCACGACCGGCGAGAGCGTGGATCTCGCGATCCGCGACGGCGACAGCGTCGTGTTCATCGACAAGATCGATGGGACGAACGAAGTCCGAGCGTTCACTCGGAGCGGCCAGCGCGCCCGCCTGCATGCCACGGCCGCAGGCAAGGTCTTCCTCGCCCATCTTCCGCCGGCCGAACTCGACGACTACCTCGCCGGCCCGCTGCCGGCCTCCACGCCGGCCACCATCACGGATCCCGCCGAGCTGGCGATCGCGGTCGAGCGAACGCGACAGCGGGGCTGGGCAGTCAATCGCGGTGAGCTCCACATCGAGGCCGGCGCCCTGGCCGTGCCCGTCCTTGATGCCCTCGGCGCCTGCGTCGCCGCACTGGGCCTGAACGTGCCCCTGTCACGGATGGACGGAGACCGCGTGCGCACCCTGGTCGCAGACCTCCAGGCGGCCACCCGCCGGCTCGGCCCGACCCTCGGCCTCGGGATGCGTGGCCCGGCGTCGACGGCGGCCCGCTCGGATGTCTGATTGACAATCCCGGTCTGTTGCCGCCCCCAGACGGGGTAGGGATCGGATCGGGCGACGTCCGAGCCGTCGATGACCGAGCAGTGGTTGACCTTGACGATGAGCCCTGGGGGACCCGCGCTCCGGGACCTCCTGGTCGACGGAGCTGCCGTGAGCGAATGGCGCAGGGCGTCAAGCTTCCGACACCCTCGCGGGCACGGTGTGTCTCGCCGATGCTGAAGGCTGGCGGAGGCCCCGTATGACGCCGATCGAGAACGAGGGAACCGAGCCGGTCCAGCTCCAGCCGGTCGGGAGGCCACCGGGCCGGTTCGTCGCGGCCGGGCTGATCGCCTTCCTCCTGCTCGCGATCGGGCTCGGGCGGTGGCTCGACACCGACACCCGACCGGACCCGTACCGGGCCTCTCCCGAAGAGGGCAGAGCCGTCACGCCGCCGTCGTCCTCGCCGTTGGTCGTGCCGAAGGCCTCCACGCCACCCGCTCGACGAGGCACGGCAACCTCGCCTGCCGATCCGGAAGGGCTCGGTCTTGTCGCCGTCCGCCCAGGGCGTTTCGACATCCCGTGGCCGGACATCGACATCAGCATCACCCTGCCCGGTGGCTGGTCGGTGTCCCGATCCGGAACCGTCGTCTGCATCGCCGAGGACGAAGGTTGCCGCCTGAGCCTGTCGGTCCATGACGTGACGGCGATCGCGCCGGCCGACGTCTGTCGCAGCACCACCGAGCGCCCGATGCCAGCGCTCGGACCGACGGTCGACGAACGGACGGCAGCCCTCACGGCCCTGCTCGGACCGGACCGACCGGGGCCAACGGATTTCGCGATCGGAGGCTACCCGGCCAAGCGTTTCGACCTGTCCGGCCTCGTCGATCACTGCGCCGGCGGCCCGGAGGGGCGAATCATCCTGAGGGACGCCTCCGGACCGCCGTTCGGGGTGTTGAAGGGCGGCAGCGGGATCGTCTACGTCACCGACGTGGACGGGCGACCAGTGGTCATCGCGACCGGCCACCGGGGCGCGTCGGCCGAGGACGTCAAGCAGCTCGAGAGGGTCGTCGCTTCGATCGAGATCGGCAGCAGGGTCGCGGCCTGGGACCGCACCGGCCGTGACACGCGGAGGATCGGCGGCGTCTCGTTCGGGTTCCGTGCGGATGGCACGTGGGAGCGAAAGGGCACGATCTCGCTCAACAAGTCCTTCCACGGCCCGCAGGGCGCCGAGGCGATCATCTGGTGGGTAGGTGTCGCCACAGACCGGCATGCCACCCCCTGCGTCATCCTGCGGGAGGCCGAACCCACGATGGCAGGTCTCACGGCGGCCGTGGCGACAGCGCCCGGGACCGAACTGCTCAGCGGCCCATCGGATGTCGTGCTGGGTGGCCACGCGGCCAGGCACGTGGTGGTGGCGGTTCGCGAGCGCCGCGGCTGTGATCCCGGGTACTTCTTCGCCTGGGGCACACCGTTTGACGGTGCGATGTGGGAGCGGACGGAAGCGGGCGATCGGATCGAGGTCTGGGTCGTCGACGCGAACGGAGCACTGCTGTTCATCGCCGCCGAGACCCACCGGCTCGAAACCGCGATGACGCAAGCTGACTGGACCCGGGTCGATCAGCAGATCCAGGAGATCGTCGACTCGATCGCGTTCAGGTGATCCCGCCTCCGCTGCACGATCGGTCGGGCGCGTCGAGATGCTTCCATCCGCAGCCCGGCATCGGTCCGTCGTGGTGCCCATCAACCGGTCCGGCTCGGCGATGTCGCGCCGCTGTCCACGAAGATTGACATCGCCATTCCCCGGCGATGCCCATACCGTGTGACGTGCATCGGACGAAACCGACGCGCGTCGCGCGGAGGGGCATGGATACCGATCTCGTGATCCGAGCGCAGCAGGGCGACACGGCGGCGTTCGCCGCCATCGCCAGCGCGGTCGCGGATCGGTTCCTGGGGGTCGCGCGCAGGATCCTGCGCGACTTCGACCTGGCCGAGGATGCAACGCAGCAGGCGCTGCTCGCCGTCTGGCAGGACCTCCCACAGCTTCGCGACCCGACTCGCTTCGAAGCCTGGTCGCATCGCCTCCTCGTGCGCGCCTGCTACGCCGAGGGACGGAAGGAGCGCCGTTGGGCGCCCAACCTCCGGCTCCTGCCGGTGGACGAGCCGGTTCCGGACGATGACCTGAGCTCGGTCGTCGACCGTGACCTGATCGAGCGCGGCTTCCGTCGCCTGTCCATCGACCACCGCGTCGTGGTGGTCCTGCACCTCTACCTCGATCTGCCACTCGGTCGGGTCGCCGACATCGTCGGCGTCCCGACCGGGACCGCACATTCTCGACTTCATCACGCGATGCGTGCCATGCGGGCGGCTCTGGACGCCGACTCGCGCCCCCCGGTCCGGGAGGTCAGCTGATGCCTACCGAGCCCGAGGTCACACGCATCGTCCGGACGTGGCTGAACGCCCAGGAGCACGAGACCGCGGACCGCGTCCTCATGAACGTGCTTGGCGCGCTCGACACGACCCCACAACGCCGCTCCAGGTGGCCGGCGTGGAGGCCCTTCGACATGAACACCTTCGCCAAACTCGGTATCGCCGCCGCCGCCGTGGTGGTCGTGGCGATCGTCGGGTTCAATCTGATGCCGGCCAGTGGTGGCGTGGGAGGCACTCCCGCCGCCACTCCGTCAACGGCGCCGACCGCGACTCCGACCGAAGCGCCGGCTGCCGCCTTCCCGCCGGAGGGCCCCCTGGCCGCCGGCACCCACACGGCCGTACTCGAGGGTATCCCGCTGTCGTTCGCGGTACCTGGATCGGACTGGATGGCCTACCCCGGCTTCTTCATCGGCAAGGGCGGGGCCGAGAACCCTGACGATCTCGCGATCGCGTTCTGGGAGAGCGCGCCGGAGAACGTCTACTCGGATCCGTGCGCGCATACGCCGCTCAGCCCGGTGCCGGACCACACGGCCGCCGGCCTCGCCGCCGCCGCCGCGGCGATCCCCGGGACCGACCTCATCAGTGGACCTTCATCCGTCGAGATCGACGGGCGTCCCGCCCAGCACGTCGTGTTCAAGATCCGGGCGGATCTCGGCTGCGATCCGAAGAACGCCTATCTCTGGTACGACGACAGCAGTGGCG
Source organism: Chloroflexota bacterium (assembly GCA_029858845.1). GTDB lineage: Bacteria > Chloroflexota > Limnocylindria > Limnocylindrales > CSP1-4 > SPCO01. The sequence goes on from JAOUEG010000008.1 coordinate 15,215, forward strand.
GAGCGACCGATGGTTGGCACTGGGCTTCGGCACTCGGCGCGACGCACCAGGTCTGGATCACCGAGGTCGACGGGAAGGTCATCTGGATCGATTCGGAGACGTTCGAGGGCCTCGGTCCCGAGGTGGATCAGGCCATCCAGCAGGTCATCGACTCGATCCAGTTCGAGTAGCCGGTCCCGATCCGGTGGCGGCCCGCCACGGGCCGTCGCCGGATCGCGCCGGCGCGCGGGCCGGCCGTGCCAGCCAGTTCACCGATCGATGGCGGTACGAACATGACGGTTCCCCCGGCGAGATCAGACGACGGAGAGGTCGCGTCATGACCCACCCGCCGCGACTCCGTTGACCCGGAGGGTCCGGAGCGTGCATCCTCGGGCCCCGGCGCGGACCGACGCCGACCAAGGGGCAGCCGAGGTGGTGACTTGCCGAGCCTGTACATCGATGGCGAATGGGTCGCGTCGGGAGACGCGACGTGCGCCCAGGTCGTCAACCCGTCCGACGGCAGCATCGTCGCCGAGGTCGACGTCGCGACCGATGCCCAGGTCCAGGCCGCGATCGGCGCCGCGCGCCGTGCCTTCGACCACACCGACTGGCCGTGGTCGCCGACGGGCGAGCGCGCCGCGCTACTGGATCGCGTGGCCGACCTCCTGGCTCGCGACGAGGAGGAGATCGCCCGGCTGGAGACGCTCAACACCGGCAAGGCGATGCGCGAATCGCGCCTCGATGTCCAGGACGTGGCCCGAGTCTTCCGCTACTACGCCGACCTTGCGGACAAGGATGCCGGCCGTCTCGTCGACGCCTCGAACCCGAGCATCGTCTCGCGCATCGTGTACGAACCCGTGGGGGTGTGCGGCCTGATCGGACCGTGGAACTACCCGCTCCTGCAGCTCTCGTGGAAGGTGGCACCGGCTCTCGCCGCCGGGAACACGATCATCAGCAAGCCGGCCTCCCTCACGCCGCTGACCACGATCCACCTCACCCATCTGCTGGAGGAGGCCGGGGCCCCGCGCGGCGTGGTCAACCTCGTGCTCGGCCCCGGCGCTCGGGTCGGCCAGGCGCTCGCGGACTCCGCGGACGTGGACATGATCTCGTTGACCGGTGGCCTCGAGGCCGGGCAGGCGCTGGTGCGCGGCGCCGCGGTCAACATGAAGAAGATCGCGATGGAACTCGGCGGCAAGAGTCCCAACATCGTGTTCGCCGACGCCGACTTCGATACGGCGGTGGATAACGCCCTGACCGCTGCCTTCGTCCATTCCGGCCAGGTCTGCTCCGCCGGCTGCCGCGCCATCGTCCAGGACGAGATCCACGATGCGTTCGTGGACGCCATCGGGCAGCGGGCGGACGCCATCCGCCTGGGCCACGGGATGGACGACCGGACCGAGACCGGCGCCCTGATCTCCGCCGAGCATCGAGCCAAGGTGGAGGCGTACGTCCGCGGTGCGGTGGAGGAAGGCGCCCGCCTGGTGGCCGGTGGCCATCGTCCCGCCGAGGCCGATCTGCAGGACGGCTTCTACTTCCGGCCCACGGTCTTCGCCGACGTCGGTCCGCACATGCGGATCATCCGGGAAGAGGTCTTCGGTCCGGTCCTGACGATCGAGCGCTTCACGACGGAGGACGAGGCGATCGCCCTTGCCAACGACACGACCTACGGCCTCGCCGGGGCCGTCTGGACGGCGGATGCGTCACGCGCTCAGCGGGTCGCGGGCCGCCTGCGCCACGGGACGGTCTGGATCAACGACTACAACACGTACCTGCCGCAGGCAGAATGGGGCGGCTTCAAGCGCTCCGGCATCGGACGCGAACTTGGCCCGAGCGGACTCGACGAGTACCGTGAGGCGAAACACATCTGGCAGAACACGGCACCGGGGCCCATGGGCTGGTTCGGAGGGTAGATAGCAAGGTGACGGCGACGACGGACCCGACCACGACGGACACGATGACGGATCGACCCACGCGCGACGGTGGCAGCGGCGAGCCGACCCTCTCGGTCAGGAACCTGTGGAAGGTGTTCGGTCCAGCCGAGCACAAGATCATCGGGACGCCGGACGCCGATCTTCCGCGCGAGGAACTGCGCAGCAAGACCGGTTCGATGATCGCCATCCGCGACGTCTCGTTCGACGTCTGGCCGGGCGAGGTCTTCGTCGTGATGGGCCTCTCCGGCAGCGGCAAGTCCACCCTGGTGCGCTGCATGACCCGGCTCGTCGAGCCGACCGCCGGCGAGGTCCTCCTGGACGGCGAGGACATCCGCAAGGCCGACGAGGAGAAGCTGCGCGATCTGCGCCGCCATCGCTTCAGCATGGTCTTCCAGCATTTCGGCCTGTTGCCACACCGCAAGGTCATCGACAACGTCGCATTCGGCCTGGAGATCCGCGGCGACAGCCGTGCTGCGCGCGAGGCGCGGGCGCGAGAGATGATCGAGCTCGTCGGCCTCAAGGGCCAGGGGCAGAGCTACCCGGAACAGCTGTCGGGCGGCATGCAGCAGCGCGTGGGACTCGCCCGGGCGCTCGCCGTGGACCCCGAGGTGATGTTCTTCGACGAACCGTTCAGCGCGCTCGACCCGCTGATCCGCCGTGACATGCAGAACGAGGTCCTGCGCCTGCACCACGAGGTCGGCAAGACGATGGTGTTCATCACCCACGACCTCGCCGAGGCACTCAAGCTCGGTGACCACATCGTGATCATGCGTGACGGGGTGGTCGTCCAGGCCGGTCGGCCCGAGCAGGTGGTCGGCGCGCCCGCCGACGACTACGTCGCGGACTTCGTGAGCGACGTCCCCAAGGCCCACGTACTCACGCTGCGCTGGATCATGCGACCGGTCGAGCCGAACGATCCGACGGACGGCCCGGAGTTCCCGGCCACCGCCGTGATCCGGACCTGCCTGGAAGCGGCCACGGCGACCGAGAAGCCGATCCGGGTCATCGAGAACGGCGAGGTCATCGGGATGGTGGACCGAGCCCGCATCCTGGGAGCCATCGCCGACACCATCGGCGGCCGGCTGCTCGGAACGATGGCCGGTACCGTCGAGTCCAAGACGTGACCGGCCGATGACGGCCGCCTCGTTCGCGGCGGACCGGCGAGTGGCGCTTGCCGGGATTCCCCGCGTCATCTGGTGGGTCGGACTGCTGGTCGTCTCGACCGTCCTCTACCTGCTGTTCCGCGGTGAGTGGACCATCCCCCACGCGGACGAGACCGAACTCTTCGATGCCCTGCTCGGCTTCCGCGACTGGGTCGAGGACACCCTCCGAACCGGGCCCATCGGGGCGGTCCTGAATGCGATCCGCGACGGCGTCGGCTGGTTCGTCGAGCTGATCATCGACCTGTTGCTCGTCATGGGCTGGCCGGCGATCCTCGCCCTGGGGGCGACGATCAGCTACGCCGTCGGCGGGTGGCGGATCGCGGCCCTGACGGGCGTCGGCCTGCTGCTGATGGGAGCCATGGGCCTGTGGGATTCGAGCATGGAGACGCTCGGACTCACGCTGGGTGCGGTGATCCTGTCGCTCCTCCTGGGCATCCCGATCGGGATCCTGGCCGGCCGGAGCGATCGCGCGCGCGCGGCGATCACGCCTGTGCTCGACATCATGCAGATCATGCCCACCTTCGCCTATCTCGCGCCGTTCGCCCTGCTGTTCGGGATCGGGGCTCCGGCGGCCGCGATCGTGACGCTCATCTACGCGATGCCCGCTGCGATCCGGATCACGGCCCTTGGTATCCGTGGCGTACCGGAATCGACGATCGAGGCGGGCCGCTCACTGGGAGCGACGAACCGGCAGCTCCTGCGCCGGGTCCAGCTGCCGCTGGCGGCCAAGGCGCTCGGACTGGCGGTCAACCAGACGATCATGCTCGCCCTCTCGATGGTCGTCGTGACCGTCCTGATCAACGCCCCGGGCCTCGGCGCGGACATCATCTTCGCGCTGGAGCGACTCGACGTCGGGGCAGCGTTCGAGGCGGGTCTGGCCGTCGTGCTCCTCGCCGTGATCCTGGACCGGATCACCGAGCACGCGAGCTATCGGATGGACCCCCGACGCATGGCCCTGAGGACGGGGCGCGGTGACGCCCCATGGAGGCGACCGATCCTCGTGGCGGCAACCGGCCTGACCATCATCCTGATCATCTACGGCCAGTTCGCCTCCGGCGCCGTCGAAGACTTCCCGACGGATGTGCTGTCCATCTCCCTGCGTGGCCCGGTCAACGACATCGTCGACTGGATGCGGACCAACCTGTTCTGGATCACCGACGGGATCAAGGAAGTCGTCTCGCTCTACATCCTCAACCCGCTCGAAACCATCCTCACGACGGCCCCGTCCTGGCTGGTCAT
>JAOUEG010000168.1 GCA_029858845.1 Chloroflexota bacterium
GGCGTCATGGACGAGACGCACCCGCTGGCGTACGGCTACATGGGCATGCACGGCTGGAAGCACGTCAACCGCGCCATCCAGAGCGCGGACCTGCTCATCGCCATCGGGATGCGCTTCGACGACCGGGTGACCGGCAACGTCAGGACCTACGCGCCTTACGCGCGGATCATCCACGTGGACATCGACCCGGCCGAGATCGGCAAGAACGTCGCCGTCGAGGTCCCGATCGTCGGCGACGCGAAGCGCGTCCTGCGTGCGCTGACGCCGATGGTCCCCGAGGTCCCGGTCGCGGAGCGACAGGAGTACCTCGATCAGCTGGCCGAGTGGCGGAGCGACTCCGAGGCGTCGTCCTGGCACGGCTCCGGGGCCTGGCGGGAGGGCCTCCTCACCGCCGACTACGTCGTGGAGCGCATCGGGGAACTGACGGACCACCGGGCCACGTACGTCGCCGACGTGGGACAGAACCAGATGTGGCTGGCCCGCTACACGGGCTTCCGCGAACCCAATTCCCACGTGAGCTCGGGCGGCCTGGGCACGATGGGCTTCAGCGTTCCAGCCGCGATGGGGGCCGCCCTGGGTCGCCCTGATCGCGAGACCTGGGCGATCACCGGCGACGGTGGCTTCCAGATGACGTTCCAGGAGCTGATGACGCTCGTCGCCGACCACATCCCGGTCAAGATCGCGCTCCTGGACAACAAGAAGCTCGGGATGATCCGACAGTGGCAGGAGATCATCTACGCCGGCAACTACCACTCGTCCAATCTCCCGGGACCGGATTTCGCCAAGCTGGCCGACGCGTTCGGCGTGCCCGCGTTCCGCGCCCGGACCCCCGACGAGGTCGACCCGGCGATCCGGGCCGCCCAGGCCGTGGACGGGCCGGCGCTCATCTGGTTCGAGACCGCCGAAGAGCAGAACGTCTTCCCGATGATGCCGGCGGGCAAGGGCCTGTCCGATCTGATCGAGAAGTGGGGCGGGGCGGACGAATGAGCTCCGATCCCGGTCTCGACAGCGCACCGGTGGCGGACGAGCCGAGCCATGCCGCGCCGCCTTCCCGCGCCCTCCCGGGCGGCGGTGAGCACCGGCGCCACGTCCTCGTGGCCATCGTGCTGGACAAGCCGGGCGTCCTGAACCGCGTCGCCAGCCTCATGCGGGCGCGCAACTTCAACATCGACTCGTTGGCGGTCAGCCACACCGCCCGGGACGACGTCAGCCGGATGACGATCACGCTCCACGGGGACGATGTCGCCGTCGAGCAGGCCACGAAACAGCTCTACCGGCTGATCGACGTGCTCAAGGTGCAGGACGTCACCTCCGAGCCCACCGTGGAGCACGAGCTGGCGTTCGTGAAGATCCGCGCCACCGAGTCGAACCGGGCCGAAGTCCTGCGGCTGGTGGAGCTATCGCGCGGCCGGGTCGTGGACCTGGCCGATGGTTCGGTCATCGTGGAGGTGACCGGCACCGAGTCCGAGATCGACGCCTTCGTGGCGCTGGTCCGGACCTACGGCATCAAGGAGTTGGTCCGCACCGGTGCCGTCGTGATGGCCCGGGGATCCGGGTCCATCGAGGAGGCGATCAAGCGATGACGGCGACCATGTACTACGACAACGACGCGGATCCGTCGGCCCTGGCCGGGCAGACCGTCGCGATCATCGGCTACGGGAGCCAGGGCCACGCCCACGCCCTGAACCTCGCCGAGAGCGGCGTGGATGTGGTCGTCGGGCTGGCGCCCGGGTCCAAGAGCCGAGCCCTCGCCGAGGAGGCGGGCCTGCGCGTGATGGACGTCGGCGATGCCGTCCAGGCCGCGGACGTCGTGATGATCCTGGTGCCGGACACCGCCCAGAAGGCCGTCTACGACGCGGATATCGCGCCGCACCTGCGTGCCGGCCAGCTTCTGCTCTTCGCCCACGGCTTCAACCTGCGCTACGGTCGGATCGATCCGCCGGCCGTCGTCGACGTCGGGATGGTGGCGCCCAAGGGTCCCGGCCACCTGGTTCGGTCCGTCTACCAGGCGGGTGGGGGCGTGCCGGCCCTCTTCGCCGTGGATCGCGACGAGTCCGGGACGGGTCGCCCGCGCGTGCTCGCCTACGCCCGGGCACTGGGCTGCACCCGGGCGGGCGTGCTCGAGACGACCTTCAAGGAGGAGACCGAGACGGACCTGTTCGGCGAGCAGGCCGTGTTGTGCGGGGGGACCGCCGCCCTCGTCAAGATGGCCTTCGAGACACTCGTCGAGGCCGGCTACCAGCCGGAGCTCGCCTACTTCGAGACGATGCACGAGCTGAAGCTGATCGTGGACCTGATGTACCGCGGCGGGCTCAACTTCATGCGCTTCAGCGTCAGCGACACGGCCGAGTACGGCGACTACGTGAGCGGGCCGCGCCTCATCGACGACAGCGTGCGCGAGCGCATGCGTGCGGTCCTCGGCGACATCCAGGACGGCACCTTCGCCGATCGCTGGGTCGCGGAGAACGAGACCGGGCGCCACGAGTTCGAGCGTCTCCGTGCCGCGGATCGCGACCACCAGATCGAGCAGGTGGGCGCCCGCCTCCGCGCCCAGATGCCCTTCCTGGACCCGGTCGAGGTCCACGCCGGGCAGGCACAGGCGGCGGCCACAAGGCCGGGGGCCGGCCGATGAGCGCCGGCGTGCCGGTCCCGTCCGGGCCGTTCGTGCCGGCCGGTTCGGTGCGGGTCTTCGACACGACCCTGCGCGACGGAGAGCAGGCGCCGGGCGCCGGACTCACCGCCGCGGAGAAGCTCGAGGTCGCGCGGCAGCTCGCCCGCCTGAAGGTGGACGTCATCGAGGCCGGCTTCCCGGCGGCCTCGCCCGGCGACTTCGAGGCGGTCCGGCGGATCGCCCAGGAGACGCCCCAGGACATCGCGGTGGCGGCGCTGGCGCGCTGTCGCGACGGCGATCCCCAGCGGGCGATCGAGGCCATCAAGGTCGCCCACAAGCCGCATCTCCACGTGTTCATCGCAACGAGCGACATCCATCTCAAGCACAAGCTGCGGATCGACCGCGATGAGGCGCTGGCCGAGGCGGTCCGCTGGGTGCGTCACGGGCGCCAGGAGCTCGGCCGGGATGCCGAGATCGAATTCAGCGCCGAGGATGCCTCGCGCACGGACCTCGACTACCTGCTCAAGGTCTACGAGGCGGTCGTGGACGCCGGAGCGACCACGGTCAACATCCCGGACACGGTCGGATACGCCATCCCGTCCGAGTTCGGCGCGCTCGTGGGGCGCGTCGTGGACCTGGTCGGCGACCGGGCCACGGTCAGCGTCCATTGCCACAACGACCTGGGGCTGGCGACGGCCAACACGCTGGCCGCGGTCCAGGCCGGCGCACGCCAGGTGGAGGTCACGATCAACGGCCTGGGCGAGCGCGCCGGCAACGCCTCCCTGGAGGAGGTCGTGATGGCCCTCCGCACCCGGCCGACGCAGTTCCCGGATCTCGGGTCCGGTGTCCAGACCGAGCACATCACGGCGGCCAGCCGCCTGGTCAGCTACCTGACCGGCTTCGCGGTCCAGCCGAACAAGGCGATCGTGGGTGGCAACGCCTTCGCCCACGAATCCGGGATCCACCAGGACGGCGTCATCAAGAATCCCCTCACCTACGAGATCATGACCCCCCAGTCGGTTGGCCTGACCGGGAGCCAGCTGACCATCGGCAAGCTGTCCGGACGGCGCGGACTCCAGGGCAAGCTGCGCGAGCTCGGCTACGAGCTGGAAGGGGACGCCCTCGACGCGATCTACCGCCAGGCCATCGAGCTGGCCGACGCCAAGAAGGAGGTCACGGACGCGGATCTCCTGGCGTTGATCGAGCAGCGGGCGTCCGAGGTCCCGGCGAGCGTGGTGCTCCTGGGCTGGAGCGTCACGTCCTCGCACGGCGGCAAGGCCACGGGCACGGTCACGCTCACCGTCAACGGCACCGAACGCTCCACCGAGGCCACCGGCAACGGCCCCGTCAACGCGCTCTTCCGCGCGGTGGACGAGGCCCTCCAGCCGGCCCTCGGATGGCACCCGACCCTGACCGAGTACGAGATCAAGGCGGTCTCGGCCGGCGAGGACGCCCAGGGCCAGGTGCTGGTCCGCTGCCGCCGCTCGTCCGATGTCGGGCCCGGCGCGCTCGTGGTCTCCGGTCATGGGCTGTCCACGAACATCATCGAGGCCTCGCTGGACGCGTACCTCGTCGCCACCAACAAGCTGCACGGGGCGGAGATCAACGGGGTCGACGTCGCCTTCGTGTCACGCCGCCCGGGCACGGGGCTCCCGTGACGGATGAGGCCGGACGTCCGGTCTACCGTGTGACCACGATCCCGGGTGACGGGGTCGGGCCGGAGGTCGTGGATGCCGCGCGTCGCGTGGTGAACGCCGCCGCCGACCATTTCGGCTTCGCCGTCGAGTGGGCGGAGATCCTCGCCGGGGGCATCGCCATCGACACGTACGGCGTGGCGATCCGCCCGGAGGACGTGGAAGCCTGCGCCGCCGCCGATGCCATCCTGCTCGGGGCCGTGGGCGGACCGCGCTGGTCCGACCCGTCCGCCCCGGTCCGACCGGAGCAGGCACTGTTCGCGCTGCGGGGCGGCCTCGGGCTGTACGCCAACCTGCGACCGATCGCGGTGCACCCGGCCCTGGCCGCGTCGTCGCCGCTGCGTCCGGAGCTGCTCGACGGCGTGGACATGCTGATCGTCCGGGAGCTGACCGGGAGCGTCTACTTCGGGGCCCGCGAGGAGGCATCCGGTCCGGCGGGGGACCGCCGGGCCGAGGACACGATGCCGTA
>JAOUEG010000169.1 GCA_029858845.1 Chloroflexota bacterium
GACGGCATCGCTGGAGTCGGCCCGTGCCATGGCGCGGGCGATGGTCTGTCGAGACGGACCGGCCAGGATGCTCGCAGACGCCAGCTCTTCGCTCGAAGCCGAGCCCACGTGGAGCCCGTGGCGACTCACGGCCCTGCTGGAAGTCGGCTACGCGCAACTCATGCTGGGCCAGGAGGAGGAGGCGCAGCGGTGCTTCTCGCGGATCGTCCGTGACGGAGAGTCGACCAGCACCGCGGCGTACCGTGTGGCGCTTTCCGAGCGCGCGCTTGCCGAGATGCGGGGGGATCGCTGGGACGAGGCGGCGTCACTGGTCCGATCGTTCCGACGATCGTCACGGTCCGCAGGAGCCGACAACCAACTCGCGTCGCTGCTCGGACTCGTCGCCGACATCCGGATCCTGATCCATCGCGGCGCGACGGATCGGGCGCGCGCCGAGCTTCATCAGGCACAGCCCATCCGACGCCTGGTTTCCCGAGCCATCCCGTGGTTCGGGGTCCGCTGCCTGACGGAGCTCGCCCGGGCCCATCTGCTGGTCGGCGACTCCGCTGGGGCGCGGGCCTCCATCACGCAAGCGGAGGAGATCCTGGCCGATCGACCGCAGCTCGGTGCGCTCGGAGATGAGGTTGCCGGATTGCGCGAGCGTAGCCGGCATCTGCCTGCGGTATCGGGCCGTGCCACGGGGATGACCGAGGCAGAGCTACGCCTACTGCCGTTCCTGCAGAGCTACCTGACCTTCCCCGAGATCGGCGAGCGCCTCGGCGTGAGCAGGAACACGGTCAAGACCCACGCCGCGTCGATCTACGCGAAACTCGGCGCCTCGTCGCGCTCAGAGGCCGTCGAGGCAGCACAATCGTATGGGCTTCTGGTGCCGCTACCGGGCGTCAGGCCCGCGCTCGACGACGCCTGATCCGAAGCGAGTCTCCCGCCCCGACGACCACGCCGCGCCGAAGTCTCACCCGTTCGGCATGAGGACGCGGGATCGCCGGTGTGCTGAGATCCCGGCAGATACGCAGCCGGCGAATTGAGGATCGGGATGACCCAATCTCTGGAGCGAACGCTTCGCAGGATCGCGCTCGGTGATCAGACCGTTCTTCGCGACGCGACCACGCCCGCTCCCGACTCCCCAACAGGCGAGATGGACGATCGGATCCTCGCGTCGGCGCGCCTGGGCGCCCTCCTCGCGATCGAGTCACCCGTGCCGGTACTCCAGCAGGGGGTCAGCGACGCCCTCTTCGCCGGCATCAGCAGGGACCAGATCGCCGCCATCCTCGTGGAGATCGTTCCGACGATCGGTCTGGCACGGGCCGCGATCATGGCCCCCAGGCTCGGGCTGGCGAACGGGTACGACGTCGAGGCCGGCCTCGAATGACGAAGATCGCGCCCCATCACGCCACGCAGATCCACCGGCCCACACAAGACCCACCGGCCGAGCCGGGCAACCATTAGCGGAGAACGAACGCCCATGTCAGAAGCGACCACCCCCGGCTACAACCACGCCATCCCGGAGAAGATCCTGACACCCGACCGCGTGGAGACGCGCATCGGGACCCTCGAGTTCTTCGACGGCCTGCCGAGCGAGGCGACGGTCAACGCCGTCTACGACAACCTCGACCTCCTGCGGGGCGTCGAGGTCTTCCTGAACGGCATCCCCGCCACGTCGATCGAGGGGCTACGTACCGGGATCGTCGGGATGGGGGCTGACGCGTCGAACAAGGCCGTCATGTTCGACCGACTGCTCGACTCGAGCCCCCTGTTCCTGACCGGCAACACCGATACGGTCTACTGCTCGGTCATCATGGACCTCCAGAAGGACGGGCCCACGGTCGTCGAGATCCCGCCGAAGTGCGGTCCCGGCACCGTCAACGACGCCTTCTTCCGATTCGTCACCGACATGGGCATCCCGGGTCCCGACCGGGGCGCCGGTGGCAGGTACCTGATCCTGCCGCCCGATCACGACCTGGATCTCGACCCGCCCGCCGGTGGCATGGAGGCGACGGTCGACGGCACCCGCTACTTCGTGGCCCAGTCCAGCAGCTACGTGAACTGGCTGATCCTCCGAGGGTTCCTGGTGGACGGCAAGCCCGACGCTGCTGCCGCCATGTTCCGGGAGGGACTCCGGGTGTACCCGCTCGCGCGGGTCGACGACCGGCCCGAGATGCAGTTCATCAGCGTCTCCGAGCGCAGCTGGAACACGATCCACGCGAACTCGTACGAGTTCTACGAAGAGCTGGACACTGTCATCCAGCGTGAGCCCGTCTCCATGCTCGACCCCGAACTGCGTGGGCTCTTCGCCTCGATCGGGATCCAGAAGGGCCGGCCCTTCGCGCCTGACGCGCGGATGAGGGACCTTCTCACCGAGGCGGTCGCGATCGGCAACGCGACGGCTCGCGCGCTCGTGTTCCAACCGCGCCTGGATGGTGTCTACTACTACGCTGGATCCGCGTGGGCGACCGGATTCGTCGGCGGCAGCCACGAGTGGCTCAGGGACGCGGGTGCCGGTGGTCGCAACCTGGACGCCCGGACGCTGTTCTTCTACCAGGCCACGGTCAACACCCCGGCGATGGTCGCCAAGATGGTCGGGCGGGGCTCGCAGTACGCCTACGCCGCCACTGACTCGCGCGGCGAGTACCTCGACGGCAGCCGGATCTATCGGCTGAACATCCCCGCCGACGTGCCGGCCGCGGACTTCTGGTCGGTCGTCATCTATGACCCGCAGACGCGATCCGAGCTCCAGACCCGCCAGCCGTTCCCCAGCAAGAACAACCAGCGTGACCCGCTGGTCGTGAACGAGGATGGCTCGGTCGACCTCTTCTTCGGGCCGGAGGCGCCGAAGGGGCGCGAGGCGAACTGGATCCAGACCGTACCCGGGAAGGGCTGGTACACGCTCCTGCGCCTGTATGGGCCGCTGGACGCGTGGTTCGACAAGACATGGCGGCCAGGGGAGATCGAGCTGGTGTCGAACGGCTAGCCTCCAGACCGGGGCCGGGCGAGCTGGGAGCCGTCGCGCCGCTGCGCCGGCGATGGTCGGCTCGATGACCGGGTGGCGACGATCGCGCCGGACTCTCGCGCGCGCCTCGTTCGCCACGATCCGGGTGAACAGCACCGCCAGGGCCAGGAGTCACAGGCATCGTCGAGGTGCTCCAGCCACCACGCAGCGCCGCGCGGCAGTACTCGCACTTCCGCCACAGCCGTGACGGCCACGGGGATGGCTTCACGAGGCGCAGCGCCGCGAACGTCGTTCAGATCCTCGTCCACGCGTGGAGGCCACGCCGCGAGTTCCGCTGGTGGCCAGCATGGTCGCCGTCCTCCTGGCGGGAACGGTCGTTCTCGCCGAGTGCGACGCCCCCCCACCGCGCCGTTCACCGTGATAGACGCACAGTCCGAACCGCCAACCGGGGCGGCCTCTCCGGATGCTGCGGCGTCCACCTCAGCGCCGCTCACCTCGAGCCGCCCTCAACGAGGCGCCTGACCAGCATCGAACCCGGCCGCGGCGAGCGCTTCGACGAGAACGTCCTTGCCCGAGTCACTGAGGTGCATCCCGTCCTCGGCCAACCAGCCCCGCTCGGCCGGATCCTGGTCGTGCTGCGGGCCGGTGAAGATATCGAGCATGGACACGTAGACCGCCCCGGCCGCCTCGGCCGCGCCCCGCTGTGCCTGATCCATGGCCTCCTCGCCGGCGGTGCATTCCGCCTCGATCCCCAGCTGTCGCCAGGCGGCAACCCACGGGTTCCAGCCCCCGTAGGCCCGGATGGTCGTGGGTTGGCCGTCCCGCATAGTCCAGATCGCCTCGTATTCCCGGTCGAGCACGTCCCGCCACGCCTGCCAGTCCTCGACCGTCGTCGCCGGCGGCGGATCCCATGTCTGCCCGGGGGCCCACGTCGGGCCGGAGTAGTCTGGGTCGCCACTGACAGCGTCGGGCGCCTCCAGGCACGTCAGGAACGCCGGTGGCTCGCGGCCGGCGGGTGGGAAGTAGAACAGGATGACCTCGGCCCCGGCCACCACGTCGGCCCCGTCCTCCGCCCCGCTGAGGACGCTCGTCGGCAGCGCTCCGATCTTGTCGTGCGTCCGGACCTCACGGTCGAGCGCAGCCGAGAGCACTGGAGCGTATCGCTCCGAGACTCCCGCGCCTCCCGAGGCCGCCATGACCAGCAGGTCCACCGGCTCGAGTGCGGTGGACGGTTCGCCACCGGAACCCGCCGGCTCGGTGGTCACGGACGGCGCGGCTGTCAGGGTCGGTGAGAGCGTCGTCCCACTGACTCCGCAGGCCGTCAGCGACCCAAGCGCGACCAGCATGACTGCCACCCTGAGGGCAGAACGAGTCATCTTCCAACTCCTTCGGGATGTTGGATCGTGCCGACGACCACGTCCCCGCTGACGGGGCTCCGGTACCAACCCACGCCGAGGATCGTGCCACCAGCGAACGCGACCTCGTCACCGGCAACGGCACGCTCCACCGTTACCGTGGTCGCGAGGTCCGACGCGAGGCTGCTCATGCCCTTGAGATGTCACGAGCCCCTCGAGCTGTCCCATTCGGTCGTGACGGAAGCGAGGCCCGCGGCTTGGATGGTGCCCGCCTGTGGACGATGGGTCCAGGGCCATTGGGCCCGTCCGCTCGACGTCGGCGACGGTCGCGTCAGGCCGGGAGCGGGAAGATCAGGCTGTCGATCGGGGCGTAGTGCTCGAAGGTCTCGCTCAATGGGAGGGCGTCCTCGCCCGGGATCTCGAACCAGGCAGCCGCGGCAGCGGTAA
>JAOUEG010000170.1 GCA_029858845.1 Chloroflexota bacterium
GGCCGTCGTCTGGCAGACGGCGATCAATCCGGTCGTGGCCCTGGAGCTGCTCGCGACGGGTGCCTGGACCGGCAGCGGGGTCCTGGGGCCTGAGGCGTTCGATGCCGTCCCGTTCCTGGATCTCCTGACCGAGTACGGGTCGCCCTGGGGGATGCGCGAGGACTGACCGTCAGGGACGGATCCCGCGCACCTGCCGGAGTATCGTGTCGACCACGAGGTCCGGTCGATCCACCTGGATCACGTGGCCCGCTCCCCAGGCGATCTCGTAGCGGACGTGGCCCGGGGAGAGCGATTCATAGGCGTCGACCCAGGCTGCGGCGATCGCGGCGTTCGTCGCGTCATCGAGCCGTGGCTCCCGGCGCGGGGCGCGCAGGACGTCGATCGGCAGGCCGGCCAGGGAGCTCGCCCGTAGCTCCGCCTCGGAAGCCGCCCAGCGCAGGTCCTCGACGCTCGCGACCAGGGCTCGCAGACCGTCCAATCTCGCCTCGTATCCCGCGCGCAACTCGCCCAGCAGCGGATGGATGAACGTCGACTCCAAGTCGGGGTCGAAGGCGTCGACGAGGACGACGCCCGCGACGTCGTCGCGGTAGCGGTCGGCGAAGATACGGGCGTGATCGCCACCCAGCGAGTGGCCGACCACGATGTACGGCCCCGACTCCCCGGCAGCGTCGAGGAGCGTGTGGAGGTCGGCCGCCGCGGCGGACAGCGTATGGGGGCCGCGGGCATCGCTCCGGCCGCGCCCGGCCCGGTCGTAGGCACAGGTGCGCGTCGACGCCGCGAGGGGATCCTGCACGGCGGCCCAGGCGCCGGCCCCGTCGCCCATTCCCGACTCCAGCACCACGGTCGGCGAGCCGGTGCCGCGACAATCCAGGTAGAGCGAGCGGCCGCCGATGTCGACCAGCGCCCCGCTCGGCACGTATGGTGGGGGGAGCCCGTGGCGAGCGAGCCAGGGTCGCAATCCGCCGATCCTGACGATGTCCGCGGCCATGGCGATCGCGAGGCCCACGAGCACCGCGGCGACGATCCTTGGGAGCAGCCATCGGATGGCGTGACGAGACCCGTCCATGCGCCCTACCGTAGCGCCATGTGCCGAAGCATCAAGACGCTCCGTCGTCCGGGCGAGATCGCGACGACCGGTGAACTGGAGGCCGCCGCCCGCCAGTACGTCCGCAAGCTGAGCGGCTTCCGTGAGCCGTCTGCCCGAAACCGGGACGCGTTCGAGGCCGCGATCTCGGAGGTCGCGGTCGCGTCGCGCCGCCTCGTCGAGGCCATCGGCGTGGAGGTCGAGGACGGACCCGACCGCTGGGTCCCGGGAGGCGGTCGGGCCCGGACGACGGCATGACCCTCGTGTCCGCCGCGCCATGGTGGGTGCGGCCCGGGCTGGACATCGGCGAGGACGGCCGCCTGCGGGTCGCCGGCCGAGACGCCGAAGCACTGGCGCGCGAGCACGGCACGCCCCTGTTCGTGTACGACCGGGCACGCTTCGCCGAGAACGCCCGTCGCCTTCAGGCTGCGTTCTCGCGGACCGACGTCCCGTTCCGATTGCGATTCGCGCTGAAGGCCAATCCGCTCCCTGAGGTCCTTGACGTCTTCCGGGGCCTCGGCGCACCCGGAACACCCGAGAGCATCGGCATCGACGCCTGCTCGCCCGGCGAAGTCCTGCGCGCCCTGGAGTGCGGCTGGATCGCCGATGAGATCAGCTTCACCGGCACCAACGTCTCCGAGCGCGATCTCGACGTGCTCCTTGCCCATCGGATCCACGTGAACCTCGACGCCGTCAGCCAGATCGAGCGCTACGGTCGGCGCGCGCCTGGTTCGCGCATCGGTCTGCGGATCGATCCGGCGGTGGGCGCCGGCTACGGTGCCCACCTGGAGTACAGCGGTTCGCGACCGATGAAGTTCGGCATCGGGCTCGATCGGCTGGAGGACGCGCTGGCGGCGGTCGCCCGCCACGATCTCGTCGTTGACACGATCCATTTCCACGCAGGATCCGGGTGGCTGGCGGACGGGTTGGCGG
The DNA here is from genome assembly GCA_029858845.1 of Chloroflexota bacterium. Taxonomy (GTDB): domain Bacteria; phylum Chloroflexota; class Limnocylindria; order Limnocylindrales; family CSP1-4; genus SPCO01. The sequence continues at coordinate 2,018 of JAOUEG010000170.1, forward strand.
GGTTCGAGCGAGCGCTCCCCGTCGCCGCCGAGGCCGTCCATCGAGCTCGTGCCGCCGGTCACCCGATCCAGGAGGTGAACGTCGGCGGCGGGATCGGGATGCCGGCCCGCGAGGACGAGCGACCCGTGGACCTCGACGCCTATGCCGGCGTGATCGCCCGCCACCTCCACCCGCTCGGGGTCACCGTCTCCGCCGAGCCGGGCGATGGGCTGACCAAGGATGCCGCGGTCATCCTCGGGGAGGTCGTCACCATCGAGACCCGCCGCGGTGTCACGTTCGTCGGGCTGGACCTCGGGTGGAACGTGAGTTGCGCCTACTTCATCTACAAGTTCGCCCAGGAACTCGTGGTCTGCCGGGCGGCCGGGGCGGAGCGGACCCAGACGGTGACCGTTGCCGGGCACATCAACGAGGCGAGCGATGTGTTCGCCGAGGACTACCCCATGCCGACGGTCGTCGAGGGCGACATCGTGGCGCTGCTCAATGGCGGCGGCTACCACCAGGCGATGAGTTCCACCCACTGCCTGCGGCCCATGGCGGGGGCCATCTTCCTGGATCGCTGATACGGTCGGTTGTTGCGTCGTCGGCGATCCGGGCCGGACACGCGGCATCGCCGCCACGGGCGCCGACTCCACGGTCGCCGACTCCCGCCTACACTCCTGCCATGTCACGGCCGACCCAGGACGACCAGGCGCCGCGCCCGGCCCACGCCGCGGCGCAGCCGCCCACACGCCACATCGGCACCCGCCAGATCGTGGCCGTGCGCGGCAACGCCCTGGAGCTGCGCGAGGACCGGGTCGTTGGTGAAGCGCCCCTGGAGATCCGGGCGGCGGGGCCGGGCCAGGACCCGGTCGCGGTCGCCGTCACCATGCGCACTCCGGGCCATGAGGACGAACTGGCCCTCGGGTTCCTCCGCTCCGAGGGCCTGATCGATGGGTCCGAGGTGGAGTCGACCGAGGGTGGTGACCCGGGGACGCTCAACCAGCCGGACGACACGATCATCGTCCGGCTGTCGCGCCCTTTCGACGACAGCCTGGTGGCCGAGCGGCACTTCACCGCCACGGCCTCCTGCGGGATCTGCGGCAAGGCGTCGATCGACGAGGTCGCGATCCGGACCGATCCGCTCCCCGAGGGACCGGTCGTTACGCGCGACATCGTCCTGGCGCTGCCGGCCATGCTGCGAGCGGCACAGCGGGCCTTCGACGAGACCGGTGGCCTCCACGCTGCCGCCCTGTTCTCACCGGTCGGCGAGCTGATCGTCATCCGTGAGGACGTCGGACGGCACAACGCGTTGGACAAGGTCATCGGGTCGCAGTTGCTGGCCGGCGAGCTCCCGCTCCACGATCGCATCCTGATGGTCAGTGGACGCGTCAGCTTCGAGATCGTCCAGAAGGCGGCGGTGTCCGGCGTCCCGATCATCTGCGCCGTCTCCGCCCCGTCGGACCTCGCCATCGAGACCGCGGAACAGCTTGGGGTCACCCTGGTCGGGTTCCTGCGCGGCGACGGCTTCAACGTGTACAGCCACGATCGCCGGATCGACCTTCGCGACCTGACCGGCTGGGGCTGATCGTGGCGGATCCACAAGCCCGCCCGGCGCGGTCGCGCCTGAGCGCAGGGATCCTGCTCTATCGTTGGCGCGACGCTCGCATGGAGGTCCTGCTCGGCCATCCGGGCGGACCGCGATTCACGCACAGGGACGAGGGCCACTGGACCATCCCCAAGGGTGAAGTCGAAGGTGACGAGGACCTGGTCGCCGTCGCCATGCGTGAATTCGAGGAGGAGACCGGATCTCCGATCGGCGTGCCGGTCGACGCCCTCATCCCGCTCGGGGAGATCGTCCAGAAGGGTGGCAAGCGGGTCGTCGCCTGGGCGGCTCCGGGCGAGTTGGACCCGGGAGCGGCGCGCAGCAACACGTTCACCATGGAGTGGCCGCCGCGGTCCGGCCAGCTGGCAGAGTTCCCGGAGATCGACCGGCTCGCCTGGCTGACACCGGAGGATGCGCGTCAGCGGATCAAGGAGACGCAGGCCCCGTTCATCGGACGCCTCGAGGAGATCCTCGGCCACCCAGCGAACGGCGACGAATGAGGTGGTGCCATCCTGCCGCCCCGGGACCCGCGGCGGCTCACGCCCGAGACCTGAGCCGGCCCCCGCGGACGCGGCATTGGGGCGGCCGCCTTGGTAGGCTTCGCATGGTCAGCCCCACATAGGAGCCGGAGGCACGCGCGGTCCCGTGAGTGAACCCACCATCCATCCGCCCCAGGAGAGGACAGGGCGTCGGCGCGGCGTACTGGCGGGTCTCGCACTCCTCCTGGCGTGCTTCACGATCGTCATCGCGACCGCAGCCGTCTGGGTCCATCAGGTCGCCCTGGACACGGATCGATTCACCGGGCTCGTGACCGACGTCGTGGACGACCCGGCCGTCGTCGAGCCGATCGCTGCCAGGGTCAGCCAGCAAGTCGTCACCGCGCTCGAGATCGAATCGCGGGTGGCCGAGCTTCTCCCGGACCGTGCCGCCCCGCTCGCACGCCCACTGACGGAGGCGGTGCGCGAGGCGATCGACCAGCGGCTCCAGCGGGCCCTGTCGAACCCGGACGTCCAGGCGGCGTTCCTCAGGGTGCTGTCGGCGACCCACAGCCAGGTCGTGGCGTTCCTGCGCGGCGACACCGAGGTGCTCACGGTCGAGGACGGGTACCTGCAGCTGAATGTCTTCCCG
>JAOUEG010000171.1 GCA_029858845.1 Chloroflexota bacterium
AGCGGCGGTGGCTTCGGCACGATCTCGCTCCGGATCGTCACCGGGCAGCCGGCCCCACGCCTTCATCGGACTGTCGCCGGACTGCTCGCCGCGTCGGCGCCACGGGCACGGTACGCTTCCACCCATCGAGTGTAGCGAGCCAGCGAGGACCGACGCGTTGTCACAGATCGACCCCTTCGGTGCGCGGGCGCCTCTAGGTCCGGGCCTGCCGGATCTGTATCGCCTCGACGCCGTGCGCAGCCTGACGGACTCCAGCCGCGTGCCGGTCACGGTCCGGATCCTGCTGGAGAACGTGCTGCGCCATGCCGGCAATGGCATCGTCACCACCGGCGATGTCGAGACCCTCGCGGCCTGGCGCCCAGGTCAGGCGGCCGAGGTCGAGATCCCGTTCATGCCGGCGCGCGTCGTCCTGCAGGACTTCACCGGGGTTCCGGCGGTGGTGGATCTGGCGGTCATGCGCGACGCGATGGCGGACCTCGGCGGCGACCCGACACGCGTCAACCCGCTCGTACCCGCTGATCTCGTCATCGATCACAGCGTCCAGGTGGACCGCTTCGGGACGCCGGCTGCCTTCGCCTTCAACGTGGAGCGCGAATACGAGCGGAACGGCGAGCGCTATCAGCTGCTCCGCTGGGCCCAGACGGCGTTCCGCGACCTGCGCGTCGTCCCACCCGGGACCGGGATCGTCCACCAGGTGAACCTGGAGTTCCTGGCGACGGTGGTCGACGATCGCGATGGGGTGGCGTTCCCGGACACCCTGGTCGGCACGGACTCGCACACGACGATGGTCAACGGCCTCGGGGTGCTGGGCTACGGGGTCGGCGGCATCGAAGCCGAGGCCGTCCTCCTGGGCCAGCCCCTGTATCAGGCGATGCCGCACGTCGTCGGCGTGCGCCTGAGCGGCGAACTCCCGCAGGGATCTACGGCCACCGATCTCGTGCTGGTCGTCACCGAGATGCTGCGGCAGCATGGGGTGGTCGGCTCGTTCGTGGAGTTCGCCGGCGACGGCCTCGCCGGCCTGTCGCTCGCCGACCGGGCGACGATCAGCAACATGAGCCCTGAATTCGGGGCCACCGCGACGCTCTTCCCGATCGATGACGAAACGCTTGCCTATCTGCGCCTGACCGGACGCTCGCGGGAGCGAGTCGATCTGGTCGAGCGATACGCCAAGGAGCAGGGCCTCTGGCGGATCCCCGGCATGGCGCCCGAGTTCGATGAGGAGCTGACGCTCGATCTTTCCTCCGTGGAGCCGTCGGTGGCTGGGCCGCGGCGACCCCAGGATCGGGTCGCGCTCCCGGATCTGCCGGGCGGTTTCCGCGCCGCCTTCCCGCAGGTCGCCCCCTCGCGGCAGATCCGCGAGGATCTGGACCGCCTCACCGACGAGGGCGGGACCACCGGGGCGACGGAGAACGGCAGTGTCGCCGTCGCCGTGGGCCGGTCCTCGTCCGTCGTGCACCACGGCTCCGTGGCGATCGCCGCGATCACGTCGTGTACGAACACGTCCAATCCGACGGTCATGGTCGGAGCAGGTCTGCTCGCCCGCAATGCGGTCGATCGCGGTCTCACCGTGGCGCCGACCGTCAAGACCTCGCTGGCACCCGGCTCCAAGGCGGTGACCGGGTACCTCGAGGCAGCCGGCCTGATGGCGCCGCTCGAGCGGCTCGGCTTCGCGCTGGCCGGCTACGGCTGCACGACCTGTATCGGCAACTCGGGTCCGCTCGAACCGGCCGTCGCCGGCGCGATCGAGGACAAGGACCTTGTCGTGGCCGCGGTCCTGTCCGGCAACCGGAATTTCGAGGGTCGGATCCATCCGCTCGTCCGCGCCAGCTACCTGGCGTCGCCGCCCTTGGTCGTCGCGTTCGCGCTGGCCGGGCGCGTCGACATCGACCTGACGACCGAGCCGCTCGGCACGGACCCGAGTGGCGAACACGTCTTTCTCGCCGACCTGTGGCCGTCGCCCGACGAGATCCGCTCCGTGATCGGGGCCAGCATCGATCCGGATCTGTTCCGGCGGACCTACGCCGTGGTGTTCGAGGGCGACGAGCGCTGGCGAGCGCTGCCGATCCCGTCGGGCGACCGCTATGCCTGGTCGGACGACAGCACCTACGTCGCCAAGCCGCCGTTCTTCGACGGGATGACGTTCGAGCCCGACCCGGTCGGCGACATCGTCGGCGCCCGGGCCCTGGCAGTCCTGGGCGACTCGGTCACCACCGACCACATCTCGCCCGCGGGCTCCATCGCTCCGACCTCGCCGGCCGGTCGCTGGCTCCAGGAGCGGGGTGTACCGCCCCTGGAGTTCAACTCATACGGGTCGCGGCGCGGGCATCACGAGGTGATGATGCGGGGGACGTTTGCCAATATCCGCCTGCGCAACCGGCTGGTCGATGGCCGAGAGGGACCGCTGACGATCCACCTGCCGTCCGGCGACGAGGGCTCCATCTATGACACCGCGATGCGCTACGCCGAGGAGGGCGTGCCGCTGGTGATCCTGGCCGGCCAGGAGTACGGATCCGGCTCCTCCCGTGACTGGGCCGCGAAGGGAACCACGCTGCTGGGCGTCAAGGCGGTCCTGGCCGAGTCGTACGAGCGGATCCACCGGTCGAACCTCGTCGGCATGGGCGTGCTGCCGGTGCAGTTCAAGCCCGGCGACAGCGCCACATCCCTTGGTCTGACCGGTCGCGAGACGTTCAGCATCCTCGGACTTGTCGGGGGGCCCCGGCCTCGCCAGACGGTCTCCGTGGTCGCCCGTCGTGATCCGGCCGCGGGCGGCGACGGCTCGGACGTCCGCTTCGACGCGATCGCCCGGCTAGACGGCCCGGTCGACGTGGACTACTACATCCAGGGCGGCATCCTGCCGGCCGTCCTTCGTCGGCTCGCACGCAGCGACTGACCGCTCGCCGGATCGCACACCGACAGCCGCGCGAAGAAGCCCCCGGGGAGAACCGAGGGCTTCTATCGGGGAGATGACGACGCCAGGAGGAGACGGCGCCTATCGAAGCTGTGACGATGCGGCGAGCCGTCGCGTGACGCAGCCCGGGCACCAAGTATCGGCGGTCGACTAGCTGTCACCGGTTCGCGACAGGATGCCCATCGGTCATCCCCGATCGGCCGCAGCCTCCAGATCAGCGCCAGAGCGCGCCGTAGGGATGATCCCCCACCAGGGCGCGGCCCTCCGCGAAGCGCTCCAGACCGTAGGCCGAGATGTCGACGGTCGAGGCGACGCCATCGAGGATGAGCTCGGTCAGGCACAGGCCGACCGCCGGCGCCGTCTTGAAGCCGGTCCCGGAGAACCCGCAGGCGAGATAGAAGCCATCCGGGCCGGCTGCCCCGAGGATCGCGTGCTGGTCCGGGGTGATCCCATCCTGACCGCCATGCATCGTTCGGAGGGTCCCCTCCTCCATCCACGGGACGCGCCGGCAGACCCTGGCGATCATGTCCTCGACGGCGCCCGAATGGAGACCCGCCATGGGCCGGTCCGGGGAACCGCCGATCTCGTTCCCTCCCTCGAGGCCGACGAGCATCGTCTCGTGGCCCTCCGGGCGGAAGTAGATCTCGTTCATCTCGTCGATGACGATCGGGAAGTCGGCACCACGGCCATCAGGCAGGCCGAAGTACGCCGTGTCGTGTCGCCACGCCTGCACGGGCACGTCCACGCCGGCGGTCCGGGCGACCTCGCCGGCCCAGGCTCCTGCGACGTCCACCACGATCGGGGTCGCGAACGAGCCGCGCTCCGTCGTCACCCCGACGACGGCATCACCCTGGAGGTCGATCGAGACCGCACGACAGCCAGACATGAACCGGGCACCGTGGCGGCGAGCCGCCGCCAGAAAGCCGGCGGCCGTGCCCGATGGGTCGGCATAGCCCGAGAGCGGCTCGAAGGCGGCCGCGGCAACGTCATCCGTGATCGCTCCCGGGACCAGGTCGGCGACGACTCCGGCATCGACCACCCTGGTTTCGATGCCCATCTCCCGGTGCATCGCGACATTCGCGCGAAGATTCGCCTCGAGATCCGTCGTGACGAGCTGGAGGAACCCGGTCTGGACGAAACCGCAGTCGCCGTCACCGACGAGCTCCGACCAGCGCTGGAAATACGGGAAGGAGGCCCAGGCGAGCTCGGCGTCACTCCGCAGGTCGTAGTGCATCCGCACGAAACCCGACGAGCGCCCGGTGGCTCCGGCCGCAACCGACTGACGTTCGAGTACGAGCACCTTCGTCCCGCGTTGGGCCAGGTGGAACGCCAGGCTGGCACCCTGGACCCCGGCTCCCACCACTACCACGTCGGCTGATTCACGCATGTCGCACATGATGCGCGCTCGCCGCCGGCTTCGCCGGCCCGACCGTCGGCGGGCGCGGGATCCCCATCGCCGGGTGGTGGGCGATACTGGACTCGAACCAGTGACCTCACGGATGTGAACCGTGCGCTCTAACCAACTGAGCTAATCGCCCGAGGAGTCCCGCAGGGAGACTCGCGCTGTCCACGCGACAGGCGGCCGATGATACCCGAAGCCGCCTGGTCGAGCGCTGCCAGGCGTCAGGCCGACGGCGTGGGAGACCTGCCCGCGAGCGCCGTCTCGATGGCTTCGATGAGCCGCTTCTGAGTCGGAGCCCCGGTGAGCGGAGTCACCCCGTGTACGCCCTCCGTGGCGACCCAATCGAGCTCCATCCCGAGGGACGTCAGGACGACCGGCTTGTCCGGATACATCTCGCGCAGGTCGTCGATCAGC
>JAOUEG010000172.1 GCA_029858845.1 Chloroflexota bacterium
AGTACATGCCGAGCGCCCGCGGATCGGCCGATGAGAACGTCAGCCGCTCGACCGCTCCATCGAACGCCGCCAGGAGCAGCGCGCGACCCACGCCGTGATCCTGCTCGTTCGGGTGCACGAACAGGTCGGACAAGAACCGCACGTCCGGCCGCCCGATCTCGAGGGAACCGGCCATCCCGATGACGACTTGGTTCGTGATCGCTATCGGAACGCGAGCCCGCCGCACCAGGTGCTCCACGTACGGCCAGCCGGCGAGATCGGGCCACGTGGACGTCTCGCCCGAAGCGTCCAGGACCGCGGCGATGGCCGGGATGTCGTCGGCCGAGGCCGGCCGGACGATCATCGGCCGTGGGCCGCCATGATCTGTCGCAATCGATCGTGCGGAAGGGCGTGGGCCGTGATGCCATCCCGGCCGACGACGGTCTCGGCGGCCACGAGGGCATTGACGATCGCCTCTTCCGTCGACTCGATGACGGCGTCGAACAACCGGTCGATGACGATGTCGCCGACGGCGCGGACCTCGTAGGTGCCACGGCCGACGGGATCGTCGTCCACGCCGGTCCCGCTCGGTAGCCGGTTGCCGGTGGCGAACGCGATGAACAGGTCCCCGCTCGTATGTCCGCCGGTGCCGCCCACCCTCGCTATCCCCAGGCCCGCTCGCTGGGCCAGTCGCTCGCATTGGTGGGGGAGGAGGGGCGCGTCCGTGGCGACGACCACGATGATCGAGCCCGACCCCGGCGGGGGTGACGGCCGAGCGGCCACCTGGTCCGACGGGCTCGGCACTTCGCTGACCGGGATCGCCTCGCCCACCCGGACGCCGTCCACCCGCAGCCACGGGCGCTTCCCGTAGTTCGCCTGCACCAGGACGCCGACCGCGAATCCGCCTACGTCGGCATCCAGGACGCGGGACGCGGTCCCGATACCGCCCTTGAACTCGTGGCAGATCATCCCCGTGCCGCCACCGACCGACCCTTCCGCCACGGGTCCGTCGGATGCCCGGGCGAGGGCCTCGTGGAGATGCTCGGCCTGCACGTGGAACCCGTTGATATCGTTGAGGGTCCCGTCATACGTCTCGCCGACCACCGGCAGCGACCAGGCCGGTTCGTGGGGGTCGCGACGGACCGAGGCAGCCACGAGGGCATCGCGGACGATCCCCACGCTATGGGTGTTCGTGATCGCGATCGGGGTCGTGAGCAGGCCCGACTCACGGACCCACTCGAGACCGGTCAACTCCCCGTTCCCGTTGAGGCGATGGCAGCCGGCGAAGACCGGCTCGCGCCAGTCGGCAGAGCCGCGCGGGCAGATGACGGTCACGCCGGTTCGCACCGGACCCTCGCCGATGACCAGCGGGCCCTCGCCGCTGATCAGCGTGGTATGGCCCACCGTGACGCCGGCGACGTCGGTGATGGCGTTGAGCGGTCCGGGCGTGCCCCGCCCGATGGTGATTCCCAGGTCTCGTGCACGCATCCGCGGAATCTACTCGCCACCGCGCCACCGCGGGCTGCCGTCCCGTTCGGCGCTCGACGGCCCGTGCCAAGCTCCGTTCCGCCCGGAGCGCCGTATCATCGCGAGCGTGATCCCCGTCGGTCCCGATCTTCCCGGCACGCCTGAAGCGACGGTACGCGTGCGCCGCCTTCCCGGCCGCGTCGCCGCGATGCGTCCGATCGATGCCGCGGAGGCGTTCCGCGACCTGCCGGGGCTGGCCCTGCTCGAGAGTGCCCGGCCGGGACGGAATGCTCGCTGGACCTACCTGACCGCCGACCCGGTCGCCGTGCTGGAGACGCCGGCGGCGGGACCCGACCCCTTCGTGGTGGCTCGCCGGCTGATCGCCCGCCTGGATCAGACCCGCGTCATGCCCGCGGATGGCCCCCGGTTCCTGGGTGGGCTCGTCGGATTCCTTGGCTACGACCTCGGCCACATCCTGGAGCGGCTGCCCTCACGCGCTGTCGACGACCAGGGACTGCCCCCGCTCCGGCTCGCCCTCCACGACTGGGTCGTCGCGTGGGATCGTCGGACCGGTGAGGCGTGGATGGGCGGTCGCGCCCTTGATGGCGACAGGCGCCGGCTTGCGCGCCGGCTGGATGAGGTCCACGCTCGGCTGACTGCGCCCGCGACCCGCGCGACAACCGACCGGATCGAGGGAGCCGACGGTCCACTCGTCTTCCACTCGGCACTCTCTCGAGCTGGCTACGAGGCTGGGGTGCAGGCGGTTCGCGGGCACATCGCGCAGGGCGACATCTATCAGGCCAACCTGACTCGACGCCTGGAGACGCCGTTCGCGACCGACCCCTGGCCGCGCTACCGTCGCCTGCGGACCGGCGACCCGTCACTGTTCTCGGCCTATCTCGACCTCGGTCCGTCGCCGGAGAACGGGGGTCCCCGCGCCCTGCTCTCGGCGTCGCCGGAGCCGTTCCTATCGCTCGGCGCGGACGGCGTCGTGGCGACCGACCCGATCAAGGGCACTCGGCCACGTGGTCGCGATCGGGCCGAGGATCGGGCCCTGGCCTGCGAGTTGCTGACCAGCGCCAAGGACCGCGCCGAGAACGTGATGATCGTGGACGTCCTGCGCAACGACCTCGGCCGCGTCTGCGCGCCCGGCACCGTCCGCGTGCCCCGACTCTGCCGGCTGGAGCGTACGGCGGCAGTGCAGCACCTCGTGTCCACGGTCACGGGCCGCCTGGACCAGGGGCGCGACGCGTTCGACCTCCTCGCAGCGTCCTTCCCCGGAGGTTCGATCACCGGTGCCCCGAAGATCCGGGCGATGGAGATCCTGGAGGACCTGGAGCCGGTGCGTCGGGGGCCCTACACGGGGGCGCTCGGCTGGATCGGCCCGGACCGGTCGATGCAGATGAGCATCCTCATCCGGACATTCGTGGCGGACGGGCGTCGCATGACGCTCCATGTCGGCGGTGGGATCACCTGGCAGAGCGATCCGGCGAGCGAATGGGAGGAGACCGTCGCCAAGGCCCGCGGGCCGCTCGGGGCCATCGGCGGCGAGGAGCGCTGATGGACGCGCGACCGCGCAACGTTTGGGTGGATGGCCGGATCCTGCCGGCTGACGGGCCGCACCTGTCCGTCTTCGACCGTGCGTTCCAGCTGGGCGACGGGATCTTCGAGACGCTTCGGGCGCGGTCGGGCCATGTCACCGAGCTGCCGCAGCACCTGGCGCGGTTGCATCGATCGGCGCACGGTCTCGAGTTGGCGCTGCCGGCCGACGCGGACGAGCGGCTCCGGACCGGGATCGCCGACCTGCTCGCCGCCGAGGGCCTGGACGGGGCCGTCGGCGACGCCTCCATCCGCATCACCATCTCGCGTGGGGCCTACCGTGTTCGCGGTGTCCTGCCTCGGGACGAGGCGGTCCCGGTGACGATGGTGATCCAGGCATGGCCCGTCCCGGCCACGCCGGCGAGCCACCTGGAGCGTGGCCTCCACCTGATCGCGAGCCGCGTTCGTCGGGATCCCACCAGCCCACTCGCCACCCTCAAGACGACGTCGCGGGCCGAGTACGTCTACGCCCGTCTCGAGGCGCGACGTGCGGGCGGCGACGATGCCCTCTTCCTGACCATCCACGACCACCTGTCCGAGTCGACCAGCGCGAACCTCTTCATCGTCCGCGTCGCTGCCGACGGGGTGCAGGAGCTCGCCACGCCCTCGCTCGATTGCGCGATCCTGCCCGGGACCACGCGCTCCTGGTTGCTCGCGTGGGCGCCAAGGGTGGGCCTGAGGCCGGTCGAGGGTCTCCTGGGCACCGCCGACCTCACGGCCGCGAACGAGGCCTTCCTGTGCTCGAGCGTGGCCGGGATCCTGCCGGTGACGCGCTTCGACGGCGCCCCGATCGGCGACGGCCTGCCCGGGGCATGGACCCTGCGCGCCCGCGCGGACCGCGAAGCCATGATCCGCGACGTCGACGGAGCCACCCCATGACCCGGGACGAGCTCATCAACAGGACACGTCAGCTCATCGACGAGGGGGAACGCCTGATCGCCCAGCCTTCACTCGGCGCTCTCCAGCTCTGGCTGCAGCTGTCGGACGATCTGCTCGCGACCGCCTGGGGCAGCATGGACCGCTACCACCTGGCCTGGTTGATGGTCGGCAAGCCCAAGGGGATCGTGCGGGGACGACCGATGACCCCGGACGAGGAGGTCGCCTACGTCCGCGAAGTCGCCACCCAGAAGACGGCGGCCCTGCGGATGAGCCTCGACGCGGTGGAGCGCCAGTCCATGCCGTTCGTCGGAGAGACGGGTGGTTTCGGGACCGGGGCGCCGCGAGATGCCGAGGGCGCCGACCGGCCGATCGTCGATCGGGCGCCCGACCGGGCCGGTCTGCCCGCCGACCCGACCCTCGCCGAGCGCCTGGCGGCTGCTCGCCGCGAGGCCGAGATGCACCGCGACCACGGGGAGCGACGGGCGCCGCGTCCGGACAAGATGCAGCGATGACCGTGGGCATCACCGGACTCCGGGACGACCGTCCCCTCGTGCCTGCGATGGGCGGAGCCCGCACCGTGCCGTCGCCCGACCCGATCGCGACGGATTACCTGCTCCTGGCCCTCCGCCTGGATCAGCGGATCCCCGGACTCGTGGACGGCTATTTCGGGCCTGCCACGCTCAAGGCCCAGGTGGACATGGAGCAGCTGCGCGCCCCGGGTCGCCTGCGCCAGGACGCGGCGGATCTTCGACAGCGCCTGGCCCTGGATGTTCCCGAGCCGGATCGTCGGGCCTGGCTG
>JAOUEG010000173.1 GCA_029858845.1 Chloroflexota bacterium
GTCGATGGGCGACCTCGAGGTGCGGTCGGCGACGCCGATCGTCCGCGCGATAGTGGGGAGCACGAGCGCCGGATCGCGTACGGACTCGAGGGCGACGAACCAGACGCCGTCCGGAAAGTCATCCGCGGCCGCCGCCGCCACCTGGAGCGACAGGCGCGTCTTGCCCGTTCCGCCCGGACCGGTGAGGGTGAGCAGGCGCGTCCGGCGGAGGAGCGCCCCCGCCTCGGCCAACTCGTGCTGGCGGCCGATGAACGTCGTGAGCTGGGTGGGCAGGTTGTTCGGGCGGGCGTCGATCGAGCGGATGGGCTGGAATTCCGAGGGCAGATCGTCGATGACCAGCTGGCTCAGGAGCTCCGGCGCGCGCAGGTCCTTGAGGCGATGCTGCCCGAGGTCCCGGAGCGTCACGCCATCGGGCAGTCGGCCGGAAACCAGAGCGCGCGTCGCGTCGCTGATCAGGACCTGGCCGCCGTGTGCCACGGCCGCGATCCTCGCCGTCCGATTGATCGCGAGCCCGATGACGTCGTCGCCGGCCGCCTCGACGTCCCCCGTGTGGATACCCATCCGCACCCGAACGGCGACCTCGCCCGGCCACGGTTCCGTCGCCAGCGCGCGCTGGGAGTCGGCCGCAGCCGCGATCGCGTCCGTCGCTGTGGCGAAGATCACGAAGAAGGAATCGCCCTCGGTTCCCTGCTCATGTCCGCGGTGTGCCGAGAATGCCGCCCGCAGCAGGGCCCGATGGCGCTCGAGGATGTCGCGATACGGTCCCGTCCCCAGGTCGATCTCGAGGCGAGTGGAACCCTCGATGTCGGAGAACAGGCAGGTCACCGTCCCGATCGGAGGCCCGCCGGATGCGTTCATGACGGCAATCGACGGAGGGTCGGTCGCGGCGTGGGGTCAGTGATGCTCGGCCTCGGTGAGCTCACGCAGCCGCGCTGCCAGGCCGCGCAGTACGGCCAATGCGACCCCCGGCTCCTCCGAGACGACCGCTTCGAAGTCCCACGAGGCGAGCGCCAGGCACGTCGTCGGACCATCCGTGACGACCTGGGCCACGCGCGGCCGCCCGTCGAGGATCGACAGTTCGCCGAAGAAGTCGCCCGGACCGAGCGTCGCGAGCGTGCGGCCATCGCGGATCACCGTTGCCCGGCCGCTCGCGACGACGAAGAACCCCGTTCCGACCTCGCCCTGGCGAGCGATCACGTGTCCGCCCGGGAAGTCGACCTCCACGCTCCGGTCGGCGATCCGCTCGAGGCCGCTCGCATCCACTCCGGCGAACAGCCGCGTGGATGCCAGCAACTCACTCCGGCGCTCACGCGACAGGGTCATGCGTCCTCCGATCATCGTCCCGGCGCCGCGGTCATGCGCCGCGGCCGGCCCGAGGGCTCCTGGCCCAAGATGCTGCGCCGCCGGGAGACGAGCGTCAAGGTGACCGGCGCAGGAGCGCACACGTCTTCCGCCGAGGTTGGCGACGTGGCAGGATAGGGCCCATGGCAGGCAGAGAAGAACTGACGGACGCGATCGCCGGGTTCGGGCTGTTCGCGGACCTCACCTCCCCGCAGCTCGAGGGGATCGTTCACCGCTTCGAGGAAACCGCCTTCGCCGAGGGCGAGAAGATCCTGCGCCAGGGTCTCTCTGGCGCAGGCTTCCACGTGATCGTGGACGGTGAGGCCGCCGTGGTCATCGATGGGACCGAACGCGCCCGCCTCGGTCGGGGCGACTTCTTCGGCGACGTGTCGATCCTGCTCGGCGAAGCACCCATCGCGGATATCGTCGCGACCCGACCGATGCGCTGCCTGGTCCTGGCCGGGCCCGCCGTCGAGTCGTTCCTGGTCGACCACCCCCGAGTCATGTACCGGATGTTGCAGGCCCAGGCACGTCGGCTGCGCGCCGCGAACCGATGGCGGAGTTGACCGAGCGGTCGGGGTCCGATCGCCCGTTCCCGCCTGGCGACTATCCGGTCGTCATCATCGGTTCCGGCCCCGGCGCCCTGCAGACCTCGTATTCGCTTCGCAGCCTGGGCGTTCCGCACGCGGTGGTATCCGAGGAGCCGTCGCCAGGCGGCATGTTCCGTCGCTGGCCGCATTTCCAGCGGCTGCTGTCGTGGACGAAGCCGCATGCACCCGCCGAACGGGGGTCGCGCGAGTACGAGCGTTACGACTGGAACAGCCTCATCGGGGACACGCCGGACACGCGGGCGATCCAGCCCGCCTACATGGATGGGACCTCCTATTTCCCGTCACGACCCGAGATGGAAGCGAACCTGGTCGCGTTCACGGAGCGGGCCGGGGTCGCCATCCGGTACGACTGTCGCTGGACGGGGACACGGGTCGAGGACACGGCGGAAGGCCGGCGGTTCCTCGTCGACACCACGGACGGCGCGTATCGTGCCCAGGTCGTCGTCGTCGCCGTCGGGGTCGCCGAGCCATTCACGCCGCCGGGCCCCGGGATGGAGTTCAGCCACCACTACGCGGACGTCAGGGCAGCCGAGACATATGCGGGGCGGCGTGTCTGCATCGTCGGCAAGCAGAATTCCGGGTTCGAGCTCGCCAATGGCCTCCTGCCGTGGGCCCGTCAGCTCATCCTCGTGTCGCCGTCGCACGCCAAGTTGTCGGTGGACACCAACTCGCTGGTTGGCGTTCGAGCCCGCTACGTGCAGCCCTACGAGGACTGTGTCCTGGGCGGCGGGGTGGCGATCCTCGATGCCGCCCTCGAGCGGGTCGCCCGCGTGGACGGAGGCGACGGCGACCTGGCCGTGCATCTTCGCCGGACCGACGGCGGCGGCGATCTCGACGTCGAAGTCGATGAAGTCATCGCGGCCACCGGATTCGTGTGTCCCCTGGCGGACCTTCCGGAACTCGGCGTGGCGACATTCGGGCGCAGCCGACTGCCCGTCCAGACGCCCTGGTGGGAGAGCGCGACCGTTCCCGGGATCTTCTTCGCCGGTACGATCAGCCAAGGCTCGAAGGGGCTCCAACGCCATGGCCAGCCAAGCAATTCCGGGGCCGTCCACGGGCACCGCTACAACGCTCGCCTGCTCGCCGGCCGCATCGCGGCGACCCATTTCGGGATCACCCTGGAGCGACCGCCGATCGAGCCGGACGCCCTCGCCGACCTCGTCGTGCGCGAGCTCGCGGAGGCACCCGAGCTCTGGCACCAGCGTGGCTTCCTGGCGCGGGTCATGACCGTGGATCCTGAAGCGGGCCTCGTCGATGACGGCGTCCAGCCGCTCACGCATGTCCTGGATGTCGGCGGCCCCGACGCGCTCGCCGTGACGCTCGAGGCCGACGGTACGGGAGCGATCTTCCCGGTCCTCTACACGCGGATCCGGGGCGCCATCGCCGAACGAGCGCTCGAGCCCCATCCGATGATGCGCTACGACGGTCCGGATGCGCGACGTGCGATCGCCGACGTGGTGGCGAGCGTGCTCCCTGGGGTGGCGGCGGGCTGAACCGGCGCCGGGAAGCGCCGATCGACCGAGAGCGACCACGCCGGCCATGTGTGCCGATCGAGGAACGTTCCGTCAGACCAGGTGGCGAGGGATGGTCTCGCGCCACTCACGCTCGAAGAAGCGCACCCCGTCCACGTCCACCTCGAGGCGAACGCTGAGATCGAAATCGGCTGCCGTGCTGGTCTGCAGCGAGTCCGCCCGGATCTCGATGTTCGTCAGCGTCTTGCCACGCCCCGCCTCACGTTCCTGCCAGCGATAGACGACGCGGGCATCCATCTCGGCGCGGGCGGGTTGGGCATCCCAGGCAGTCAGGCGCATCGTCTCTGCTGCGTACAGGCGCCGTCCGTCCGGGGCGATCGTCTCGCCGCCGTCGTGGATGTGGACGGTCGTGCTGCCGGCGATGACGTCCTCCTCGATCCGCCAGGCCGGCGGGTCGGCCAGGGCCGGTCCGCCACCATCTGCGGGATCGGCCATGGGGATGGTCAGGATGGGCGGATCCGTCTTGAACGCCGGTGCGGGCACGTCGCCGGGTCCACCCGCAGGCGGCACGACGGGGAGTTCCAGGCGTGAGGGTGCCGTCGGGCCACGGTGAAGGTGGAACGTGGCGGGGAACGGCGACGGCCACAGGACCGGCCAAAGGGACGATGAGAGTGCGAGCCGGACGCGGTGACCCGGCAGCCAACGATAGCCGGCGGTCCGAAGGGGGATCCGGACCACCTCGACGACGCCCGGTCGCATCGCCTCCGGCGCGGCGTGCGATCGGCGGTGCGTCAGGTTCAGGACACCAGCGCTCACCAGGGAGACGGTGCCATCCGGCGCGACGTCTGCCAGACGCACGCTGAGCATCGCCACGGGGGCGTCCACGGCGATGGACACGACCACCTCCGGCACGCCGAGGATGTGGATGGGTTCGAGCAGCGGCGCGGACGTGTAGGTCGGCCCGGCGTCCTCATCGCGACGGAGGTCACGGGCGAGTCCGTTGGGTGCTCCGCCTGCTCCCCATGAAAGCGGCCCACGTGTCCCGGTCGTTGGGTGATGGTGGAACGCGTCAACGCCATGGTCGTCGTCATCGCTCACTCGGTTGAGCCTGCGCCGGCCGAGGAACCACGGCACCATCCTGACCGCGGGGTGCGGGTAGCCCGCGGCAGCTCTCCACCGTCCCGGGAGTGACGACGGGAACGGCTCGGGTGGCGCGTATTCGTGCTCGAACCAGACGATCGGTGGCTCGGCGTCCCAGCCGTTGTCGTTTCCGCGCAGGTGACGGTCG
>JAOUEG010000175.1 GCA_029858845.1 Chloroflexota bacterium
CTCGGGGCACCATCGGCCCGAGGCCCGGCTCCTGTACGAATCCTCGGGGTACGACGCCTCCGTAGCCGCGTACCTGCGCAAGAAGCTCTGACCCAGCACTCCCCGACGCCCGCCCGGCCTCCGAATCCCGACCCAGCCGGGGCTGCCGGGTTCCCGCGTCTCCGGCTTCGCGAGGGCGCATCCGAGCTGCTGGACCTGCCGTGGGAGCGGCCGCGGAGGCCTGGAACGCCGCCGGGGATGGGGTCATCGGCAGCTTACGCTTTCGCGAGTTGCCGGTGGGACCGTCGCGACACCTCGTTCGGCTCCTCGTGAGCGAGTGTCGCACGTATGCGCTCAAGGAGGAGCCGCCGTGCGTGGCTCGGACCGTGTCCGAGATCCTGCGCCATCTTGAGGACGCCGGCCTGCCGACGGTGAGCGCCGTCGGGCTGGCCGAGGAGCCGGGTCGCGATGCGGCCATCCTCGTGACGGAATACCAGGACTTCTCGCTCCAGTACCGACGCCTGCTGATGCGCTTCCCGTTCGGGCCCGGGTCGCATCGGGATCGCCTGCTCGACGCCATGGCCTGACTGCTCGTCGACCTGCACGGCGCCGGCGTCTACCTGGGGCGACTGCTCGCTCGCGAACACCCTGTTCCGTCGCAATGGCGACAAGATCCAGGCCTTTCGGGTCGACGCGGAAACGAGCGAGATCCACCCCTCCGGGTCGGACGGCCAGCGCTCCTGCGACCTCGACATCCTCGTCGAGAACGTCGCCTTCGGACTGGCCGATCTCGGTGCGATGCAGGGGCGCAAGGACGCCGCCGACGATGCCGTCGAGGTCGCCGAAACGGTCAGATCCCGGTCTGCCGCGGCCTGGGATGAGCTCCGCCTGGAGCCGGAACTCCAGGCGGATGATCGACATGGTGTCGGGGCCCGGATCCGGCGCCTCAACGACCTCGGACTCGCCGTGGACGAGATCTCCCTCGAGCCGTCCGAGGGCCGCCCCGGTGCTATTCGACTCAAGGTGGCGGTGGCCAATCGGCGCTTTCACTCGCGGGAGTTCCAGCGGCTGCGACGTGCTCGAGGAGCAGTGGATCCTGTCCGAGCAGGCGGCCGAGGACGTTGGGCTGCGGGCCGCCATCAACGCCTACGTCGGGCTCGGGGCCCCGGCGCCCGAGGCGGACGGTTCGGGTCCGGACGCGAGCCGTTCGGACTCGGCGTCACGTGTCGGCCTCGATATCGACTGGTCGTCCGGCTGGGAGGCGGCGACACTCGACGAGGCGCTCGAGGGAGACGCCCTCGAGGACGAGGCTCTCGCGGACGACGACGGGCGGCCGGCACCCGCACCCTGAGCCCTCGAGGATCGGTTCCGTGAAGTCGGGCGCCGGCTACCAGCGCTCCTGGTGCACCAGCTCGGACAGCGGCCTGCGCCCGACGCTCCCAGGCCGCCGAGTCATGTCCTCGGCGTTCGCCGGATAGCCGAACGACAGCAGGTACTCACAGTGCTGATCCCCGGGGTAGCCGAGGAGCCGGCGCGCGAGGTCGTGCTCGTACACCGTGGCGGGCACGCTCCCGACTCCGATCTCCCAGGCCGCCAGCATCATCAAGTCGGCCACCTGGCCGAGGTCGAACATGACCGACAGCGGCGAATCGGGCGCTCGCGGATCCGGTGTGATGAGTGCGATGGCGGCCGCAGCGCCCGCCAGGTGCCCGGCCCACGGCCCCACCCGGGAGAGCTCTCGAAGGGTCGCTCGGTCGCGGCACACGATGAAGGCCCAGCGCTGGAGGTTCTTGGAGCTCCCGGACCGCCGTCCGGCCTGGAGGATGCGCTCCAGGTGCTCCGCTGCCAGCGGCCGATCCTGGAAGGACCTGATGGCGCGCCTGGTCGCGATGGCCGACCAGACGGGGTCCCGGTCGCTCACTCCGCGAGCTCGGTGTCCCCGGCCGAGCCCTCCACGGCCACGGCCGAGCCGTCCACGCCCGTCGCGCCGTCGCCCGCCCCCATGACGGGGATCCTCGTCGCGCCCGGCATCGCGACCTGGGCCAGCGATCGGAGTCCGCCCGGAGTTGCCGCTACCGCCTCGAATCTGGCCTCGCCGTCCGGGATCCGCAGGGATGCGGTCGCGGCCGCGACACGGCCGGCCTCACCCGGGTCGAGGGGGCCACCGAGCGACGTGGCGAGGAAGTCGGCGACCGCGGCACGGTAGCCCGGATCCTCGTACAACCAGGAGTGCTGGCCGCCGGAGATGACGATCGAATCGACCGGCGCCGCCGACCCGCCACGTGCTCGCGCGGTCCGCGCCACCCCGGCCAGGCGGGTCATATGGGTGCTCGGGACGACGGCGTCCTCCGCCCCGTGGGCCAGGAGGATCGGGCCCCGGTAGCGGGCGATCGCCTTCGTCGCGCTGATCTCGGGGACACGGTGTCCGCGCGGGCGCAGGTAGACGCGGGTCGTCAGCCATGCCAGGGGATAGGCGATCGGGTCCGGGATGGGCAGGCGGGCGAGGCGGAAGGTCTGGCGGGTCAGGCGCAACGGATCCGCCGGCGCCGACGTGGCCACCACGGCGGCGACCCGAGCGTCTGCCGCCGCGGCCAGGATCGCCCCGATGGCGCCCATCGAGTGCCCGAAGATCGCGCCGACCGTGACCTCCGGCCGCGCGATGAGGGCTTCGAAGGTGGCCAGCGCATCGAGCCCGAACTCGCCGGCGCTGATGGGCAGTGTCTCGGGCGGGTTGGCGCCGTGGCCGCGCACGTCGATCGTCAGGCAGTGGTAGCCCGCCGCGTTCAGGAAGACCGCGTTCGGCAGCGTCCGGTCGCGCGCCGATTCCCAGCCGTGGACGAGGGCAACGCCGGGGCCCGGCTGTCCTCCGCGCGCCGGCAGGAACCATGCCGGCAGCACCAGATCGCCCGACCGGACGGTCGTGGTCTCGTAGGGCAGTCCGAGGTCCGCCGGGGTCAGCACCGGCGGCTTCGGACGCGGATAGCCGGCACGCGCCCGATAGGCAAGCGCGAAGCGATAGGCGAGTCCGAGCGGCGCGGCAGCGACAGCCGCGATGAGCCCGGCGCGTCGGACGATCCCCATGTCGGTAGGGGACGCCAACGACGGCCGGCTGTCAAGCGTCGTCGGCCCGGGCGCGGCCGTACACTGGCGAGCGTGGTGAAACGGGATCCGCACGACGTCCTCGGTGTCCAGCCTGGAGCGGATCAGGCCGCCATCAAGGCCGCCTGGCGGCGGTTGGCAAGATCCCATCATCCGGACCTGACCGGCGACGATCCTGCCGCCTCCCGGGCCGCGACGCGGCGGATGGCCGAGATCAACGACGCCTACGCGGCTCTCGCCCGCGACTTGGCCTCGCATCGCCGCCGCGGGGTCACGACCGCCGAGGCGGAGTTCGACGCGACGCCGCGACGGGGTCCAGGCGGCCCGCCCCGACCCCGGCCGACACGCCCGGTCACCGGTCGCGTGGACATGAGCGGGACCTTCCGACCGCGGAATCAGACCATCGGTCCGGACGGGTCGGGAGCGCGCTCCGAACGGGTCGCCGGCGGCCTGGCGGGCCAGCCGCCGATGCGGGGCGAGCGCATGCGCCAGGAATCGCCCCGGGCATCCACGCCCACGGGTCCGATGGAACGCGATCGGGTCCGCCATTTCCGCCGGCCGAAGCCGCCGACGCTCGAGGTCGCCCGCGCCCATACGATCGAGTTCGGGAAGTTCCACGGCCACACCCTTGGTGACATCGCGGCGTTCGAGCCGTCGTACATCGACTGGGTGGCCGGGACGGTCACCCGCGATCCGGATCTGGTGGCTGCCGCACGGGTGATCCAGCACGATCTGGACGCGCGCGGTGTGGCGCGTCGGGCGCATCCAGCCCCGGTCCGGGCAGGCAGGACCGCCTGACCTTCGCACCCCCCTTGGGCTGCCCGTTCGAGTGTCGTCCTACCACGGCCCGGCGCGCCATGAAAAGACGCGGATCGACTCGATACCGAGGTCGATCCGCGTTTCTCAAGCAGCCGGATGAGTGCTGCCGTCCCGACGCCTGCATGGGCCCGATGGCCGATGATCCGGTTACTCGGCTCGTGACCGGGTCCGGGATCCCCCACTCGAACCTCCTCGAGTGAGCGTCCGGTTCCCGATCCGTGACCGACGCCCCGGGTGGTTCCCAATCCAGTCGCGGGTCGGCGTGGGGTAAACGTACGAGCGCCGGAGGCGACCGGCAATGGAACCCTTTTCCCAGCGCGCCGGGCTCGATGGTCGATGGCGTGGGCGCACCGATCCGGGACGCCCGTACCAGGTGCCGCCGCGCACCGACCGGCGGATCGCCTCTGACGCTCCGGCCGCAGGCCGTCGCCGCGAGCGGATCGCGGGCGCTTCGCGGCGACCTCCCGTACGCTTGTGGCCCATGACTCCCCGTCGCCCGTTCGTATGGCTCCTCGCCCTGGTGTTCCTGCTCGCGGCGTGCGGCGGCAGCGTCGCCTCATTCGATCCGAGCGGCCCATGTACCGCGGATGGGTCCGCGCCCGGGGCGTACCCGGAGCTGGAAGCGCGCATCCCGGCGATCTACGAGGACCGTGGCCCGGAGACCCTGGATTCCGGCCGCAGCTGCACTCCGGACAATCTCGGGAGCCTGGCAGATGCGGGCATCGCCGAGGTCCGTTTCGCCGGCGGCACGTGGGACTTCGGTGGCAACCGGGCCGCCGCGCTCGTCGTGTTCACGGCGCCG
>JAOUEG010000174.1 GCA_029858845.1 Chloroflexota bacterium
CCCCTACCATCCGGCCACCCACTCATGACACCAACATCGAGCCCGTCGGGCACCGCACGCAGCGAGGGCGACGACCGTCCCGCGCCGGCCCGACGTCGCGCATGAACCCTCCAAGTCCCTCGACCGATCCGTCGGCCGCGCAGACCCTGGCCCGCCGGACATCCGCGCTCATCCTTGCTGCGGGACTCGGCACGCGGATGAAGTCGACGCTGCCCAAGGTGCTCCACGAGCTTTGCGGCCGACCCATGCTGGCCTTCGTCCTGGATGCCTGGGAGGAGGCCGCGGCCGATGAGGGCGGCGTGCCGCGGCCGGTCATCGTCTATTCCCCGGCCGTCGCCGCCATCCGCGAGGCGTTCGAGGTGCGCGCCGAGTTCGCACTCCAGGATGAGCCGCGCGGTACCGGCGACGCGGTCCGCGCCGGCCTCGCAGCCGTGCCGGATGATGCCGCCGAGGTACTCGTGCTGTCCGGCGACGTCCCGCTCATCACGGCGGCCGACCTCGACGCGGTCCTGGAGGCGCGCCGGGAGGACGATGCGGCGATCGCCCTCGCGACCGTCTTCAGCGCCGACCCGGCCGCCCTGGGGCGGGTCGTCCGCAGTGAATTCGGGACCGTTGAGCGGATCGTCGAAGCCAAGGACGCCACCGAGGACGAGCTCGTCGGCAACGAGGTGAACGTCGGGCTCTACGCGTTCGATGCCGCCTGGCTGCGCCGCCGGATCGAGTCGCTGGAACCGTCCCCTGCGACGGGCGAGCTGTACCTCACCGAGCTGATCCGGCTCGCGCGTGAGGACGGTCGACTCGTGAGTGCCGTGGCCTTCGACGACGACGGTCGCTTCGATGGGATCAATGACCGATCGCAGTTGGCCGCCGCCGAGTGGAACCTGCGCGTCCGTCGCAACGAGGCCCACATGCGCGCCGGCGTGACGATGCGCGATCCGTCCACCGTCTACCTCGACTGGGACGTGACGCTCGCTCCGGACGTTACCCTGGAACCGAACGTCATCCTCCGCGGCCGGACCTCCATCGGCCAGGGCAGCACGATCGGGGCCGGCAGCCAGCTCATCGACAGCGAGGTCGGCGAACGGGCACGGGTCTGGGCGTCGATCGTCGAGTCGTCGACGGTCGAGGATGAGGCGACCGTCGGGCCGTTCAGCCACCTGCGCCCCGGCAGCATCGTGGGCCGCGGCGCCGAAGTCGGGAACTACGCCGAGCTCAAGAACGCTCACCTGGGCGCGGGCGCCAAGCAGCATCACATGAGCTATCTCGGCGATGCGGACATCGGTGAACGTGCCAACATCGGCGCGGGGACGATCACGGCCAACTACGACGGCGTTCGCAAGCATCGGACGATCATCGGCGCGGGTGCATTCATCGGCGTCGACACGTCCATCGTGGCACCGCGCGAGATCGGCGATGGGGCCAGGACCGGGGCTGGTGCCGTGGTGACCCACGACGTTCCCCCGGGCACCCTGGTCGTCGGCGTGCCGGCGCACCCCAGACCGCCCAAATCGGAACCCGCGACGGACGATCCCCCCGCGTGAGCCAGCCCTTCGTCGAGCTCGGCATCATCGCCGTGCTCGTCCTGCTGAACGGGGTCTTCGCGGCAACCGAGATCGCGCTCGTCACCATCCGGCGCAGCCGGCTCCAGCAGCTCATCGACGAGGGGAATCGCGGCGCCCGTCGGGTCCAGCGGCTCAAGGAGAACCCCGGTCGCTTCCTTGCCGTCATCCAGATCGGGATCAACTTCCTCGGCTTCCTTGCCTCGGCGTTCGCGGCCGTGAGCCTGGTGGGCGGTCTCGAGACATGGCTCGCCGGCTTCGGGCCGCTCCAGGACGTGGCCGGCGGCATCGCCCTGATCGTGGTCACCGGGTTGCTCACGATCTTCACGATCATCTTCGGGGAACTCGTCCCGAAGCAGATCGGCCTGGCCCACGCCGAACGGGTGGCGATCGCCACGAGTCGACTGCTCGATGCTCTCGGGACGTTGTTCGCTCCGCTCGTTGTCTTCCTGACCTGGACGACCCGGAACATCAGCCGTCTGTTCGGGGCCGACGTCGCTGCCGAGGAGCGGATCAGCTCGGAGGAACTGCGCCTGATCATCGAGCAGGGAGGCGAGCAGGGCATCCTGGAGGCCGAGGAGGAGCAGATGATCCACGCGGTCATCGAACTCGGCGACCAGCGTGTCCACGAGGTCATGGTCCCGCGGATCGCGATGGTGACACTGGCCGCGACGGCAAGCTTCGAGGAGGCCATCGAGACGGTCGTCGCGGAGGGTCATTCCCGGATCCCGGTCTACGAATCGACGGTCGACGAGATCGTCGGGATCTTCTACGCCAAGGACCTCCTGCCGTTCCTCAAGGCAGGCGCCCCGGAGCGGCCACCATTGCGGTCGCTCCTGCGCACCCCGGTCTTCGTCCCGGAGTCCATGACCGTGGACGACCTGCTGCACGAGCTCCAGCGGCGCAAGGTCCACCTCGCCGTCGTGCTCGACGAGTACGGCGGGACGGCAGGGCTCGTGACCATCGAGGATCTCCTCGAGGAGATCGTCGGCGAGATCCAGGATGAGTACGACGTCGAGGAACCGCTCATCGTCAAGCTCGGTGACGACCGGGCCCGCGTGGATGGGCGAACGAACGTGGACGACCTGTCCGAGCTGTTCGAGACCAAGGTCGCGCTGGACGACGAGGACGAGTACGACACGGTCGGCGGCCTCATCTACCATCGGATCGGCGGTGTCCCGAAGCCCGGGGATCAGGTGGCCGTGGACGGGCTCATGCTGACCGTGGAGACGATCTCCGGCCGGCGGGTCGGCAAGGTCCTTGTCGTGCGCACGGGCGAGCCGGTCGCGCCTGACGAGGGCGAGGACGATCGCTGAGGCCCTCGGTCGACCGGGCCGAAGGCAGCAACGTCAGGCTGAGATCACCCCGACGATGATCTCCTCGAGACGGGCGCGGACGGCTGGTGCCACGACACCCGTGGCGTCGAGTTCGGCGAGGGCTTCGTCGCGGTAGCGACGAGCCTCGCGTCGCGTGTAGTCCCTTGCCCCGACGCGCTCGAGGATCGCGATGATCTCGGCCACCTCCGCGGCCGATGGATCCGGCATCCCGTAGAGCGCCAGGAGCCGCTCGCGGTCCACGGGACCGGCATGCTCCACGGCGTAGATGACCGGCAGGGTCTTCTTCTTGTGGGAGACGTCGGACGCCTCCTTGCCGGTCGCCTGCTCGGCGCCCCAGATCCCGAGCAGGTCGTCGTTGATCTGGAAGGCGAGGCCCAGCGCCCAACCGAACGCCCGGTAGCGAGCGATGACCTCGTCGTCGTCCGTTGCGAGCAGGGCGCCGGCCTCGATCGAGGCAGCGATCAGCGCCGCCGTCTTGCGGCCGATCATGTCGAAGTAGCCGTCCACGCCCATCAGGTCGTCCGATTCGCTCGTTGCGATGTCGATGTACTGGCCCTCGCACAGCGCCAGACAGGTCTCGTCGTAGAGGCGCATGAGGCGGAGGACCTTGGCGTCCGAGAACCCGAGGTCCGTCAGGCGATGGAGCGCGATCCGGGACAGGGTGAAGAGCGTGTCCCCGGTGTTGATGGCCTGCGGCACGCCGTGGATGGTCCACAGCGTCGCCCGATGGCGCCGCTCGACGTCCCCGTCCTCGATGTCGTCGTGGACGAGGCTGAAGTTGTGCCCCAGCTCCACGGCGGCCGCACCCGGTAGTGCCCGACGGTGATCGCCGGCGATCGAGGCATACGCCAGGAGTCCAAGGAGTGGGCGCATCCGCTTGCCGCCGGATGCGCCGGAGCCATCGAGGGCCAGATGGTAGCGGACCATCTCGTAGAGGCCGTGGGTGGAGGGGTCGCGATCCTGGACGAGCCGCGCGATCTCATCCTCCGTATCGCCGATCAGCTGCGCGATGTCGACGTCGGCCAGGGCAGACGGGCTGGTCGAAGGGGTCATTGGAATCCGAGTGTACACGAAACATGTTCGCGCCCGGTAGCCTGTTGGATGGCGCGGCGCGACGCGTTTCGGATGGTGCGCCGCGACGCGGTCCGGCCGATCCGGTGAGCCCGGACGTGACGTCCGAGCGACCGTGATACCGTCCCGAGACGATGCCTGGTCCCCGCCGCTACACCACCGAAGCCATCGTCCTGTCGCGCTTCGATTTCGGTGAGGCGGACCGCATCCTCACCCTGATCACCCCGACCGCCGGGAAGCTGAAAGCCATCGCCAAGGGCGTCCGCCGGCCCACCTCGCGACTCGGGGGCTCGCTGGAGCCGTTCGCCGAACTAACGGTTGCGCTGGCACGGGGCCGTACCTTCGATGTCGTCACGCAGGTCAGCGTGGGTCACGCATGGCTGCGTCTGCGTGACGACCTCGAGAGCACGGCGACGGCCTGGTACATCGCGGAACTGGCCGATCGGTCGTTGGAGGAACGGCACGCCGCAGAGCCGCTGTACGCGTTGCTGCGCCGCGCCTACGAGTTGCTGGACGCCGGCATGGTGCCGGGACGTGTGGCCCGCTGGTACGAGATGCGCCTGCTCGACGAACTCGGAGTCCGACCGGAGGTGGACCGATGCGTGGAGTGCGACCGGATGCTGGAGGCAGGCGAACGCTACCGCTGGGTCCCGCCTCTCGGCGGCATCGTGTGCCAGCGTTGTCCGGGTCCACCGCATGACCGCGCCGGGATGACCCTGGAAGGGCTCAAAC
>JAOUEG010000176.1 GCA_029858845.1 Chloroflexota bacterium
GGCCCCATCGGTCCGAATCAGGAAGCCGGCCGGGCGGGCGGGAGCGGGGTCGGCGCCCGCGACCGTGCCGGACGGCTCCAGATCGCCAAACAACGTGTCGCTCAGATCCGTCGTCCCACGATCGCCTGGCTGACCTCGAGGATCGCCTGCGTGATCTGGATCCCTCGCGGGCAGGCGTCCGTGCAGTTGAAGATGGTCCGACAGCGCCAGACGCCATCCGCGTCGGCCAGGATCTCGAGGCGCTCGTCGCCCGCCTCGTCCCGAGAGTCGAAGATGAACCGGTGGGCGTTCACGATGGCGGCCGGACCGACGTATGACGGCTCCGCCCAGAACGAGGGGCAGGACGTCGTACAGGCGGCGCACAGGATGCACTTGGTCGTGTCGTCGTAGATCTCACGCTCGGCGGCCGACTGGAGCCGTTCGTGATCCGGCGTGGCCGACTCGTTGACCAGGAAGGGCTGGACACTCCGGTACTTCTCGAAGAAGTCATCCATGTCCACGACGAGATCCTTGAGCACGGGCAGCCCCGGCAGCGGCGCGACCGTGATCTTGCGCCTTCCCAGCTGCTCGACCCTGAGCTTGCACGCCAGCCGGTTGCGGCCGTTGATGAGCATCGCGTCCGATCCGCAGACACCGTGAGCGCAGGAGCGCCGGAACGTCAGGGTGCCGTCCTGCTCGTACTTGACCCGGTGAAGCAGGTCCAGCACGCGATCCGTCTTCGGGTTGCACTCGACCTGATACGCCTCCCAGTGCGGCTTGCCGTCACGTTCAGGGTCGTAGCGCAGGATGCGGAGGTCGACCTGCATCAGTAGGTCCGGGGCTTCGGCTGGAATGTCGTGATGGTCACGGGCTTGTACGTCAGCTTCGGGCCGCCCTCGGCGCGCGTCGCCAGCGTGTGGCTCAGGAATCCGACATCGTCGCGGTCCGGGTAGTCCTCGCGAGCGTGAGCCCCTCGGCTCTCCTTCCGCGCCAGCGCGGACACGACGGTCGTCTCGGCGCAGTCAAGCATGTAGCCGATCTCGCGCGCCTCCAGCAGGTCCGTGTTGAAGACGGTGCCCTTGTCGTCCACGCTCACCTTGGCGTACCGATCCCGGAGTTCTCGCACTTTGGTCAGCGCCTCGGTCAGGAGCCCGTCGTCGCGATAGACGCCGACGTTGTCCATCATCACGTCCGCCAGCTGCTGGCGGATGCGAGGCGCCGATTCGCGGCCGGTCGAGGCGCGCAGCGATTCGATCTCGGCGCGCACGGGCTCGTCCGCATCGGCGCCGACCACCGGCATCCCGACGCCCTTGATGTCGGCGGCCATCTGCCGGCCCGCGCGTCGCCCGAACACGAGCAGGTCCACGAGCGAGTTCGTCCCCAGTCGATTCGCCCCGTGGACCGAGACACACGCCGTCTCGCCGGCCGCATACAGGCCGGGCACGACCGTCCCGGCGGCATCGCGCGTGACCCGCGTCAGCAGGTCGGTCGGCGTTCCTCCCATCGCGTAGTGCGCGGTCGGCTGGATCGGTACGGGCTCGGTGATCGGCTCGACACCCTGGTAGACACGGGCGAAGTCGGTGATGTCCGGGAGCTTCTCCTCGATCACCTTGCGCCCGAGATGACGCACATCCAGGTACACGTAGTCCTTGCCATCGATGCCGCGACCGGCTCGGACCTCCTGGTAGATCGCTCGGCTGACCATGTCGCGAGGCGCGAGTTCCATCAGCTTGGGCGCGTAGCGCTCCATGAACCGGTAGCCGTCCTTGTCCAGCAGGTAGCCGCCCTCGCCACGGGCCGCCTCGGACAGCAGGATCCCCAGGCCGACGATCCCGGTCGGGTGGAACTGGTAGAACTCCATGTCCTCCATCGGGACGCCGTGCCGATAGGCCAGGGCCATGCCATCACCCGTCAGCGACCAGGCGTTGGAGGTGATCCGGAACATCCGGCCCACGCCGCCGGTCGCGAGCAGGACGGCCTTGGAACGGATCGTACGAAGCGAGCCGTCCGCGATGCGATACGCGACCACGCCGGCGGCCCGGCCGCCGTCACCCAGGTCGCCGCCCTCGGACAGCAGGTCGACGACGTGGTACTCGTCATAGAACTTGACGCCGTGCTTGATGGCCTGCTGGTAGAGGGTCTGCAGGATCATGTGCCCGGTCCGGTCCGCGGCGAAACACGCCCGTCGAACGGGCCCCTCGCCGTAGTTGCGGGTGTGCCCGCCGAAGCGGCGCTGGTCGATCTTCCCTTCCGGCGTCCGGTTGAACGGCAGGCCCATGTGTTCGAGCTCGATCACGGTCTCGACCGCCTCCCGCGCCAGGACCTCGGCGGCATCCTGGTCGACGAGGTAGTCGCCACCCTTGACCGTGTCGAACATGTGCCATTCCCAGTGGTCCTCCTCGAGGTTGCCGAGGGCGGCGCACACCCCACCCTGGGCGGCCCCAGTGTGGGATCGGGTCGGATAGAGCTTCGTCAGGACCGCGGCGTCAACGCCGGCCTTGGCCAGCTCGACCGCGGCCCACAGGCCCGCGCCGCCGGCTCCGACGATCAGGGCATCGTGCTGCATCTCCATCGTCGCGTCAGCCCGCCGGGACGACGTTGGGGAGGGTCATGACCACGGCCGTCCCGATGACCGCCAGCACCAACGCCATCAAATAGAGGCCTGACAGGAGCAGGGTCCGCAGCCCGCCATGCGTCATCTCGCCGACGACGGTGCGCATGCCCATGAAGGCGTGGAACAGC
This sequence comes from Chloroflexota bacterium, assembly GCA_029858845.1. Classification (GTDB taxonomy): domain Bacteria; phylum Chloroflexota; class Limnocylindria; order Limnocylindrales; family CSP1-4; genus SPCO01. The sequence continues at coordinate 2,722 of JAOUEG010000176.1, forward strand.
ACCAGCATGAGCATGAGCCAGTCGAACGCTCGCCAGAAGGTGCTGCTCCAGCGCACCTCGGCGATCCACGACGAGGTCTGTTCGGCCGGGTCGAACAGGACGTGCAGGATGAGGTAGTGGCTCAGGACCAGCACGAACAGGGCCACCCCGGACAGCCGCATCAGGTACCAGATGGCAAGCTCGAACCCACTCGAATTCGGCTTGACGCGGCCGGAGCGCGAGTACGCGGCCATCTAGAGCCGCTCCAGGCTGCGGATGAACTGGCCCGCGATGACGATCGTGACCGGGACGCCGATGAGGACGAACAGGCCCCAGTTCAGATACCAGAGCTGCCGCTGATAACGGGTCAGAAATCCATGATCACGATCCGAAGGCCGTTGAGGGCGTGGTAAAGCACGGCGGCCCCGAGCAGCCACTCCATGATGATCCCAGGCGGCGTCGCGTAGATGAACAGGAGGCCGTTGTAGACGTCGGGCGCTGCACCCACGAGGAAGATGTCAACGACGTGAAGGACGACGAACAGCCAGATGGCCACGCCGGAGATACGGTGGAATGCCCAGGCGAGCATCCCCTCCCCTCCCCGATATCGCAGCAGCATGGAACCTCCGATGTCGTCGCTCGGCCGACGGATCAAACGGTCAGGCCGTCGCGGCCGGCGTGGCCGTCGTTGCCGCGTCGGCAGATCCGGCGGCCAGGTGATCGATGATGGCGTCGGCGAACTGGGATGTCCCCGCGCCCCCGCCGAGGTCGTAGGTGGTGGCCACCCCCTCGGCGATGACCCTGCGCACCGCCGTCTCGACCCGCTCGGCGGCATCCGGATGGCCGAGGTGGCGGAGCATCAGCGCGCCGGACAGGATCATGGCCGTCGGATTGGCCTTGTTCAGCCCCGCGTACTTCGGCGCCGAGCCGTGGACGGGTTCGAACACGGCCGCCTCCGTGCCGATGTTGGCGCCCGGCGCAACGCCAAGGCCGCCCACGAGGCCGGCCGCCAGGTCGCTGACGATGTCGCCATACAGGTTGGGCAGCACGAGCACGTCATACAGGTCCGGCTTCTGTACCAGCTGCATGCACATGTTGTCGACGATGCGGTCCTCGAACTCGATCCGTCCCTCGTAATCCGCGGCAACCGTGCGGCAACTCTCCAGGAACAGTCCGTCCGAGAGCTTCATGATGTTGGCCTTGTGGACCGCGGTGACCTTGCGCCGGCCATTGGCGACGGCGTAGTCGAAGGCGAAGCGGGCGATCCGCTCCGATGCCTCACGCGTGATGATCTTGATACTCTCCGCCGCGTCGCGGCCGACGCGATGCTCGATACCCGCGTACAGGTCCTCCGTGTTCTCGCGACAGATCACCAGGTCGACATCCTCGTAACGTGATGCCAGGCCCTTGATCGAGCGCGCAGGACGGAGATTCGCGTACAGGCCGAGCGCCTGGCGAAGGGTGACGTTGACGCTCCGGAATCCCTCACCGACCGGTGTCGTGATGGGTCCCTTGATGGCCACCCGGTTTCGGGTGATCGACTCGAGGACGTGCGTTGGGAGCGGGGTGCCGTAGCGGGCCATCACCGCCTCACCGGCGTCCACGACCTCCCAGTCGAAGGCGACACCCGAGGCGTCCAGCACGCGCCGGGACGCCTCCGCGAGCTCCGGACCGATGCCGTCGCCCGGGATGAGGGTGACTGTGTGGGCCATGCACCGGATTGTAGCGGCGTTGCCGGGTCCGCCGCCGGGCGGGCGCCTGCGGCGACCTCGTGCCCGGATCCGCCGCATCGAGCCCGGTCCAAGGCGGGCTGGACACAGGGCCGGATCGGGGGCAAGGGAACGCGGTACCATCGACCTCCCGGCCGGGCTCGCTACGCCCGCCCCCTGCCAGCGGAGTCCGTTTCGTTGTGAAGTCCGCATGAAGCTCCAGGAAGCCGACGCGAAGACGCTCCTCGTGGCGCAGGGTCTGCCCGTCCCGGATTGGGC
>JAOUEG010000178.1 GCA_029858845.1 Chloroflexota bacterium
GCCGTTCACGAGATCGGTCATGGCATGCTCGGCTGCTGTGGTGGTGTCGAGCACGATGGTAGCCGCTGTCGGGCCTGAGGTTGTCGCCGCGCCTCGTCGCCGCGCCCTCGTCGGTGCGCCGCGCCCTCGTCGCCGCGCCGCGGCTCGGTGGCGCGACGAACGGCAGGCGGCCGGCCCCGGGAGCAGGGCCGGCCGCCTGGCGATGAGGTGGCTGGTGATGGCTCAGGCGGGATCGCCCGTACCGCGGCAGCTGACGTTCGGGTTCCAGTCCTCGAAGGTGCCGGCCGGGTTGTTGCGCCACAGCCAGACGTGGCGCTGGTAGAACGGCGGCAGGCCGTAGCGGTTGGGTGCGTCGACGGCCTTGAGCGAGAGGCCCATGACCGTCGGCGTGGTCGCCCCGAACGCCGCATGCCAGTCGGCCTGCAGGACGACGTACTCGACGCCGACGAGGCGCCATCCGCCATCGGGTTTCGGCTCGTAGACGAGCGCCTCGGGGCGGAGCGGGTCGATCGCCGGATCGCCGACGAGATCCCCCTTGACGTAGTGCTGGCCCATGGCCCCGACGCCCGGGGTCTCGTTGTCCGTGCAGACGTAGAACTCGCCGTAGCCGTCGGCGATGGCCACGTCGATGTCGTGGAACCCGGCCGTGGCCGCTCGCACGTCGGCGAGCGACGTGCCACCTGGCTCCGCGGAAACGGCCGCCGCAGTCCATAGCACGGCCACGATCGCGACGAGTGGCAGCAGGAGTCGGCGGGTCCGCCGCGATGTGCGAGATGGGGTCCTGGTCATCGCGTTCATGTCACGCAACCTCGATCGGGAGTTCGTAGACCTCTGCGGTCGGATGGCCCGCCCGCTCATGGATCCTCATGACCGCCTCACGCGACGGCCCACTTGACAGGCAGAACACCTTGCCCGACTCGGGATCGAGCCAGGCGCGCTCGAAATGCACACGCTCCTCGCCTTCGATCGCCAGGTCGCGCTCGTGCGCCTCGCGCAGTTGCTCGGCGGTTACGCCGAAGAAGCCCGAGTGCACGTCCATGAATGTCGCCATCGACAACCTCCGTGTCGTGGGCCCGGCGGGCCCTGGCCGCGGACTTTCGAGCTCGATCGTCTCTCCGTCATCGGTCGAATGACCGATGCGCTGCGGAGACTGCGACCTACACTGGCCCGATGACGACCGAGATCGGCCCCGTCCTATGTCCGATCGTCGTGGGCCGCGACGCGATCCTTGAACTGGCGGACCGGCGCCTCGGGGAGGTGGCCGGTGGGCGCGGCCGGTTCCTGCTCCTCGCCGGTGAGGCCGGCCTTGGCAAGAGCCGGTTGGTGGGGGCCATCACCCGCCGCGCCGAGGCACGCGGGTTCAGCGCGGTGGGCGGCTACCTGGCCCCGCAGGACCAGCAGGTGCCGGGCGCCAGCGTCCTCGACATGGCACGTTCGATGCTCAGGGTTCCGCGATTCGCCGACCTCGGAGCCGCGCTGCTCCGGCTGCGCGACGATGCGCTGGAGGCGGGCCATGTCGGCCGGCGGCTGCTGGTCAAGGACATCGTTGATCGGATCGATGAGGCGATCGACGGCCCCACCCTCCTCGTGTTCGAGGATCTCCAATGGGCCGACGAGCTCAGCCTCGAGATCATCGGGGAGCTCGCCCGCACATCGCATGGGGCACCGCTGCTCCTGGTGGGGACCTATCGCACGGAAGACGTTCCGCCCGGCGTGAGCTTGCGCGATTGGCGCTCCCGACTCCTGACCCAGCGGATCGCCGAGGAGGTGCGGCTCTCGCGTCTCGACCTGGACGAGACGGCGACGATGACCACCCTCATCCTGGCGAGCGGCATGCCGGCTCCACGTGAGGTCGTGGACGCGATCTTCGAGCGAACCGACGGCGTGCCGCTGCACATCGAGGAGCTCCTCGGCGCGATGCAGGTCGAGACCCGCAGCGATGTCGAGGCTATCCGCGACGCGACCGTACCGGACACGATCGAGGACGCCGTGCTGGCCCGCCTCGCCCGGCGCACGCCCGAGGCCCAGGCCGTCGCCCGGGCCGGGGCGGTGATCGGACGCTGTTTCGTCGCCGATGTCCTCGCCGGGATGATGGACCTCCCGCCCGATGCCCTCGAAGCGCCGCTCCAGGAGCTGGTCGATCACTCCCTGCTCGAGCCGCCCGGCGCGCGGGGCGTGTACGACTTCCGGCATCAACTCCTGCGGGACGTCCTCTATCGCAGCGTTCCGGCTCGTGACCGCCGCCGGTTCCACGCCCTGGCCGGCGAGTTCGGCGCGCAGCTCGAAGGTGCCTCGGAGGTGCACGCCTCCCTGCACTATGAACGGGCCGGTCTCCGCCAGGCTGCGTTCGAGAGCGCGCGTGAAGGGGCGCGACAGGCGGTCGTTCTGTCGGCGCACCGAGAGGCGTTCGAGCTGTACCGGCGGGCCGTCGAGAATGGGCCGGACGATCTGCCCTCGGCCGAGCGGGGCGCCCTTCTTCTCGCCTGGGCCGTGGAGGCCATGACGATCGAGGAGAACGAGCTCGCGGAACACACCGCCCGAGCAGCGGAACAGGCCTTCCGGGAGGCTGGTGATCTCGCCGGGGCGGCGAGCGCCCAGTTCGTCGTGCTATCCACGTGGCGACGAGGTGGCGCGCCGGTCTCAGCTCGCCTGGCACTCTCGAGCGAGGTGCTTGCCGGACTCGACCCGATGCCTGCCGGTCCCGATCGGGATCGCACACGCACCAGGGCGCTCATCTACCTGGCGATCACCCATATCGACCGGTTCGCGCTGGACGAGGCGCGACAGGCGCTGGCGGAGGCCAGGGCCCTGGCCACGTCCCTGGGAGATCGGGACGACGCGACGACCCTCGACTGGCTGGCGGCGCGCGCCGATGTCCTCGCCGGGGATGTCGACGGTGGGCTGCATGCGATCGAACGGGCTGCCGTCGAGATGCAGGGGTGGGGCAACGCCGACGCAGTCTCGGCCTACCGCGACGGGGTCGAGCTGGCGGTCCGGTTCCTCGAGTACGGCGCAGCGGAGCGGTTGGCGAACGAAGGCCTCCGCTATGCGGACACGATCCAGCAATCCCACTGTGCCCATGTGATGACGGCGACCCGCTCCATGCTGGGCTGGGCCGCCGGTCACTGGGACCAGGCGACCATCACCGGGGAGCAGGCGGTCGCGGACCGCGGCTGCGCGCGAGCGGCGGCGATGGCTCGCTGGGGTGTCGGGTATGTCGCCCTCGGACAGGGCGATCTCGACCGGGCGCGCGAGACCTTGACAGAGGCCCTCCGCTTCGGGGAGCGGAGCGAGGCCGTCGACCTCATCCTGCCGGCAGCGTGGGGTCTCGCCGAGACCGACTTGCTCGATGGTGACCAGGACGAGGCCGTCCGTCGCTGCGAGGAAGCGATGGCCATGACCGATGGCCTCGGCCAGCCGCTCCTTCTCACGCCGTTCGTCGTGACCGGCGTGCGCGCGTACCAGGCGAGTGCGCGCCCCGAGGAGGCTGCGCGCTGGCTGGGCCGGTGCGAGGAACGATTCGTCGGCGCCTCGCGGGTCGCCCAGCCCGCCCTGGGCCACGGCCGTGGCCTGGTGGCGCTGGCCGCCGGCGCGGTCGGCCAGGCGCGACGTGATCTCGAGTCGGCTTCGCGCGGCTGGACCGAGCGCGGTCGAACGTGGGAGGCGAACTGGTGCCGCCTGGACCTGGCCACCAGCCTGGTCCGGTCCAATCGGTTCGCGGCAGCCGTCGCCGTCGCGGCCGAGGTCCGTGAGACCGCCGCCCGCCTGGAAAGTCCGGCGCTGCTGGCGCGCGCCGACGAGCTTGTCCGCCTGGCTCGCGGTCACGTGGCGGACGAGGAACCGTGGCGACCGCTGACCGCGCGGGAGTTCGAGGTGGCCAGGCTCGTCGGTGAGGGCAGGACGAACGCCGAGATCGCTGCGCTGCTCGGGATCGCGCCGAAGACGGCCAGCAGCCACGTCGAGCACATCCTGGCCAAGCTGGGCGCATCGCGCCGGGCCGAGATCGCGACCTGGGCGAGCCACGTGGAGCGCAGCCCGGCCCTGCGCTGAGCTCGCGCCCGCGGCTCGCTGGCCGGACGACCCCGGGCCCGCGACCGACCCGCAACCGAGTCTGATCGGGTCGCGACGGTACAATCTGCGCGAACTCGAAACGATCCGACGCAGGCGGGCCGTCGACCCATGGCCCATGCACCGATCCCCTGGAGGTTCCCCGCCCATGACCCAGTCCGCCGTCCCCACCGCCGACCGTCCGCATCGGGCCGCGAAGCGCTACATCTACGCCTGGGGCGACGGCGCGGCCGAGGGCGATTCCTCGATGCGCGACCTGCTCGGCGGCAAGGGCGCCGGCCTGGCCGAGATGACCAAGGCAGGTCTCCCGACGCCGCCCGGTTTCACCATCACGACCGAAGCCTGCAACGACTATTTCGAAGCCGGCAAGCAGCTGCCGGATGGCCTGTGGGAGGACGTCCTGGAGGCGGTCAAGGAAGTCGAGGTCCGATCCGACAAGGGCTTCGGTGACGCGGCCAACCCGCTCCTGGTGAGCGTCCGCTCCGGCGCCAAGTTCAGCATGCCCGGGATGATGGACACGGTCCTCAACCTGGGGCTCAACGAAGAGACCCTGGCCGGCCTGGTCGCACTGACCGAGAACGAGCGCTTCGGCTGGGATGCGTACCGCCGGTTCGTG
>JAOUEG010000177.1 GCA_029858845.1 Chloroflexota bacterium
GGCCTGGGCCCGGGTGGCCAGGACCGCGGGGCCGGGAACGGCGGCGACACGGGCAACGGCGGGAACTCCGGCGCCGGGAGTCCTCCGGGACAGGATCGTGGAACGCCGTCGGCCGCCACCGAGACCGGGCTGCGTGTCGTGGCGTCGAAGGCCCCGGTCGGGTTGCTGGAAACGATCGTGGGCGGCGTCACCGGCCTGTTCCTGGGCGCCTGACGGCGACCGCACCGCTCGGTACTAGACCGACCCGGACCATCGAGCCCTCGACCGGGGGGCAGCACACCCCTAGGTTGTGCCCCAGACCGCACCGCTCTATCTCGAGGCATCCATGACTGCGCTGCTCGACGCCCCCACTTCCGCCGCCGAGCCCACCGCGGCCCCCATCCTGCAGGCGCGCGACCTGACGAAGTCGTATCCGCTCGGCGAGACGACCGTTCACGCCCTCCGGGGCGTCTCCCTGTCCGTCGCCGCCGGCGAGTTCGTCGCCTTGATGGGTCCCTCCGGGAGCGGCAAGAGCACGCTCCTCCACCTGCTGGGCGGCCTGGATCTGCCCACCAGCGGGGAGGTGGAGCTGGCCGGTGAGGTCATCAGCCGCCTGTCCGACGACCGGGCCACGCGCCTCCGTCGCGACCGGACCGGCTTCGTGTTCCAGTCGTTCAATCTGATCCCGTTGCTGGACGTGACCGAGAACATCGCCCTGCCGTTCACGATCGCGGGTCAGGATCCGTCTCGAGGCGAGCTCGCCGCGAGGCTCGGCGACATGATCGAGCTCGTCGATCTGCTCGGCAAGGAGCACCACCGACCCGACCAGCTGTCGCATGGCGAGCAGCAGCGGGTGGCCGTCGCCCGAGCCCTCGTCACCGGACCGGCCCTGTTGTTCGCCGATGAGCCGACCGGCAACCTCGACTACACGACCGGCAACGAGATCCTCGACGCGCTGTGGCGGTCATGCCACGAGCGCGGCCAGACCATCGTCCTCGTCACCCACGATGCCAAGGCGGCGGCCTACGCCGACCGCGTGCTCGTGGTGGGCGATGGGCGGATCCGCGACACGATCGAGCTCGGCCGGCGCGCCGACCACGATGCGACCGTTCTCATCGGGCGACTCGCCCAGCTCGGCCTGTAGTCGGGCCCATCCTGATGCGCGGTCTTCACGCACTCGCCTGGCGCGGCCTTCGGGCCCGGACGCTGCGCTCGGTGCTCACCATGTCCGGCGTGGCCCTCGGCGTGGCAGTCCTGTTCGCCGGGATCGCGACCGATGCGGGCATCGAGGCCTCGGTGGACAGGACGGTGGAGGGCCTGGTGGGTCGAGCCGACCTGCGCGTCGCGGCCTTCGGTGAGGCCGGTCTGTCACCGGCGACGGTCGAGGCGATCAGCGCCACGCCCGGGGTGGCCGTCGCGGCCCCGGCCTTCGAGCGCCGCACCTATCTCGGGCTCGATCGATTCGGACCGGGCGACGCGCTCCCGGCTCCGGTCACGGTGGTCGGCATCGATCCGTCCGCCGAGCTCCGCCTCCACGACCTGACCCTGGCCAGCGGGGCACACCTGACCCGACTGGACGAACCGAGCGCCCTCGTCGGCGCCACGCTCGCGCGTTCCGACGATCTCGTCCTTGGCTCCGAGCTCACGATCCAGGGACCGGCTGCGCCGACGACCGTCCGCGTCGTCGGCATCCTCGCCGAGGACGATCCCTATGCCGGCCCGACGGGCCGCGCCGTGGTCATGCCGCTGACGACCGCGCAGGCGGCGTTCGATGCGTCCGGCTTCACTCGCGTCGACGTCGGCATCGCGCCCGGCACCGCCCCATCCGTGGTGGTCGAAGCCCTCGAGGGCTCGCTCCTCGAGGAGCCCTATGTGCTGTCGTCACCGCGGGAACTTGGCCTCGCGATGCGGGCCTCCACCGGGGATTTCGCCGCGACGACAGCTCTGATCGCCGCGGTCGCCCTGTTCGCCGGGGCGTTCCTGATATTCAACACCCTGTCCATGACCGTGGTCGAGCGCGTTCGTGAGCTGGGTCTCCTGCGCGCCGCCGGCGCCACGCGCAGTCAGGTGGCCTCGTTCATCCTGGTACAGGCCGTCGTCATCGGGGCCGTCGGGTCGACCATCGGGATCGTGTCGGGGATCGCACTTGCCACGGGGATGGCTGCCTGGATCGGCACCGTTGGCGATGTCGCCCTTCCCGGGCCGGTCGTTACTCCGGAGGGCGTCCTCGCGGCCTTTGCCATGGGCATGGCCGTCACCCTGGCGGCCGCTTTGGAGCCGGCCCGACAAGCCGGCCGCATCCCACCGGTCGAGGCGCTGAAATCGCGCATGGACCTGCCCGCGGCGCGCCGCGCCCGTCTGCGCTGGCTGGTCGCCGTCTTCCTGCTCGTGGGCGTCTTCGGACTCCTGATCTGGCCCCGCGCCGCAGGCGACGCCGGACTGATCCGGGCGCTGGCCGTCTACGCCGCGCTGCTCGTCGTGGCGCTGTGCGTCCCGTTCTTGCTGCCTTTCCTGACAAGAGTCGCAGGACTTCCCTTCATCCCGGTCGCACGCCTCGAGGAACGACTCGCCCGCGCGTCAGTGCTGCGGGACCGCGGTCGTGCCGCAATGACCGTCAGCGCGCTGACCGTCGGCCTCGCGATGATCGTCGCGCTCGGCGGCGTCGGCCAGCACGCGAGGGCGGCGGCCGGGGCCTGGATCGCCGACGTGGTCCCGGGCGACGTCCTCCTGACGTCCATCTTCCCGCGGACGGTCGACGAGGGCCTGGACGATATCCTCAGCGAGCTGCCCGGAGTCGCGTCGATCAGTCCGATCGCGAGCTTCGACCTCGCCATCGACGGCGTCCGGGTGGACGGTGCCGCGATGGTCGGATCCGACCTCGCGAGCGACGGCCGGTTCCACCTCGTTTCGGGCGAACGATCCGCCGCCCTCGCCGCGATCGACGCCGGCGGATCGGTGATCGTTCCCGCGACAGTCGCCGAACGCGATGGCCTCGCCGTGGGCGACGAGCTCGACGGAACGACGACGAACGGATCCGTCGTCGTCCTCCGCATCGTCGGCATCGCCGAGCGGACCCTGCCGGGTGACGGCGGCGAGGCCTTCGTCGTCGGCTGGCCGGATGCCGCGCAGCTCGGGGTCGCCGGGGCGGACGCGTATGCCGTCCGGTTCGCCCCCGACGCCGACGCCGCCGCTCGCGAGACGCTCGCGGATGAGGCGCGCTCGCTGGCCCTCGACCCCGTGCCACTGGGGCGGATCCAGGGTGTCATCGGCGCTGCGCTGGACCGTGTGTTCGGACTGTTCGATGCCCTCGCGCTTGTCGCCATCGTCGTCGCCGCCCTGGGTATCGTCAATACCCTGACCATGAACGTGTTCGAGCGTGTCCGTGAGATCGGCGTGCTGCGCGCGGCCGGGATGACGCGCCGCCAGGTGTGGCGCTCCGTGGTCGTCGAGGCCGGTGTGACGGGAGGGATCGGAGCGATCTGCGGGATCGCCGCCGGACTGCTGATCGGGGCGCTCATGGTCGTGCTGGCGGGGGGCCGCCCCGACGTCGCTATCGGCGTGCCGTGGCTGTCCGTCGCCGTCGCCCTGGTCTTCGGGATCGGGTTGGCGATGCTCGCCGCCGCGTACCCGGCCAGGCTCGCGGCGCGGGTGTCCATCGTTCGCGCCGTCGGGTACGAGTAGGCCGTCCCGCACATCCTGTCAGCGAGCCCACACGGGCCGCGCGTCGGCCGCATGTGCACTCGTGACCAGGCGCGACCAGGCCCGCGCGCGCTGCGCGCGAGGCACGCGGATCCACGCCGGCCGGAGCGGACCGGAGCCGGGTGCTAGACTCGCCCCGTTCGGCGCCCATCCGGGCGCAGCCTTGAACGGAGCCTTGATGACCATCGCCCTCCCGAGACTCGATCGCAACACGGCCGCCGATCGCGGCCTGACGCTTGCCGATTTCCTTGTCCCGGTCGCGGTGGCCGAGCGGACCCCGATCCGTATCCGGCACCTCGTGCTGATCGCCCTGGGTGCGGCGATCGTGGCACTCACGGCCCAGATCTACATCCCGACGCAGCCCGTTCCGTTCACCGGCCAGACCCTCGGGGTGCTGGTCGTCGGTGGTGCCCTCGGGTTCCGCCGGGGAGCGGCCGCCCTTGCGCTGTACCTGCTGATCGGGGCAGTCGGTCTGCCCGTCTTTGCCGAGGGCCGCGCCGGATCGGACGTCCTCCGCGGCGTCACGGGCGGCTACCTGATCGGGTTCCTGGTCGCCGGCGCGGTGGTCGGTCGATTGGCGGAACTCGGCTGGGATCGTCGGCTGGGAGCCGCCCTCGCGACGATGCTGGTCGGCACGGCCCTCATCTACGCGATCGGCGTCCCGTGGCTCAAGCTCACGACCGGCATGACCTGGTCCGATGCGGTCGCCGCGGGACTCACGCCGTTCCTCCTGTGGGACGCCGCCAAGATCGCCGTGGCCGCCGCCGCGTTCCCGGCGGCATGGTGGCTGATCGGCCGCCGGCCTGAGGACCGCTAGGCCGAAGGCCCGGTTCCAGCGGCCCCGCGGGGCCAGCTCGGTATCCTGTCGTGGTGGGCGTCTCGATGACGGCGCGCGTTGGCTCCGGGAGCGACCGGGCCACCGCGCCGGATCCCGGTCTGTTCGGTCCCGATTCAGAGGCGTGGCGATTGGACCGCGAGGCCATGCTGCTGTTGGGTGCCGGCCCCC